>QNBT01000251.1 GCA_003644205.1 Planctomycetota bacterium
ATCTTCGGAGAAGGATATCTGTCTTGGGCCGGTTTGGCCGGTATCACCGGTTACAGGGATTAAATCCATAAAACAAAGCGGGCACTTGCCGGGTTTGGGCTGGCGAATCTGCGGGTGCATCGAACAGGTCCAGACGGTTGTTTTTTGTGTGCTGGTTTCAGCGCTGCCGGCGGGGGCCTGCTCAGACGATTGCGGACGCACTAAAAGACCCGCAACAAACGCTGCGATAACCAGCACGATTATCAGTGCCGTTTTACTGCTTAGCCATGATTTTGTCCGATTCTCATTCATATTAGTCATCCCGGACCTCAATAATCATACTATTCTTATAGGATTTATGTTCAATATAGTTCATTTCCATTCTGCCTGTTTGAAATTATCTAAAACAGCACCAAAACAAGTATCCCATGGGTCAAAGCGATGGCAACAGTCAGGCAGGCGAATACCTTGTGCAGCTTAAGAAACCTTCTGCCGAGTCTTCTGCGAAACAGTCCGATTAGAAAGGTTATCAGCAAGGAACTGAGGGCGCATATTCCCAACGGTTTGACCAATGAGAAAAGCGAGATTGCCCCCAGAGCGCTATGATTATGCTGGTGTTCGCCTGCAGATTGTGCCTGAGCGAAGCCGGCCAATCCAAAGACAGTGGCGCCGATAACTGCGGCCATCGTCAATAAATATATTCTCGATTTCATAAAGTCCCTTTTCATAGGTTTTCTACAAAGCAGCGATTTATGTTTAAGTTGCAAGCTATCTGTTTATTGTTTTCTTTTCAGCTTCTTCCAATCTGCCGCCCACAAGCATATCGAGTTGTGCCAGACTCTGAAGATTATTCGTAACGGAGCGCTCATACAGCAGCTCAAAGTTGAGCAAGGTTTGCTGTGCGTCAATCAGGCTCAGGAAATCCAGAGTCCCGGCCTGGTAAGCTGTCTCCGAGGCCTGCAGCATCTCCTTCGCTTTGGGAATCAAGGTGTCTAAGTAGAGCGTTACCTTTCTGTTGGAGTCTTCAAACTTATACAGAACCTTTGAGGCCTGTGCGGTGATGTCGTTTTCGCGCTGGACTTTGTCCGTAGAGGCCTTTCTCATTCGGGCCTTGGCCTGTCGGTGGGCGGCTTTGTAACTATCGCCCCATATCGGCAGATTGATTGAAAGCATAGCTACGATAGGGTCTTTGCCGCTGTCGTCTGTGCCGCCGGCTCTTGCATCGTCGGTCTGAATCCAGTCCACTCCGAGGCTGATATCGGGATAGAATTTCTTCTTAGCCAAATCAATCCTGCTTCTTGCGGCAGTGATTTCAAAATCCATTGCCTGCAATTCGGGATTGTTCACCTGCAACATCACAATTACTCTGTGGCGATCCAGCCCCAGTTGCCTGAACGGTTCCCTGGTGGGCCAGGGTAGGGGCAAATTACGGTCCCGATTCAGGATAGCGTTTAGATTATCGACAATCGGCTGACGCAGTTCCTCGACAGACCTGAGGTTGTCCTCAAGGGTAGCCAGTTCCACCTGAGCGCGGATAACATCGGGATGGCTGCCGGCAGCGGCCATGTATTTTGTTCGCGCAACCTCTTCAAAATGCTTCAGCAGTTCAAGGTTCTGTCGCGTTATTTCCACGGCCCTTGCTAAATAGACGTATTCATAAAACACGTTTTTGACCTGGTAGAACAGTTTGAGTCTTTCGGCCTCGTATCGCTTACTTGCGGCCTTGGCGGCGGCACTTGCGGCGTCTGTCTGGGCTTCAAGCTCGCCGAACCAGGGGAATGTCTGCATTATACCGAACTTCTGCCTTTGCGGCCCAACCCTGGTTTCGACCTCTTCGAGAAAATAACCGTATGTTACTTTCGGGTCGGGCAGGGCACCGGCCTGGGGCACCGCCTCGGCAGCGGCCCTGAACTGCTGGAAGATGCTCTTTAAGGCCGCGTTATTGCGCTCGGCATATGCCAGATAATCCCGCAAAGTTACAAGGGAATTTGCGTCAGCCGGTACTTGACTGACACCGGCAAAACAGGGGGGAGTAATTAGTACCGATACCACCATGCCGAAGAAAACAACAATACATCTCATATATCGCCTCCCGGTACTCTCAGGCACATATAAGAAACATTAAGTTTGCCTGTAATACTATCGTCTTTGGTTTTGCTTGTGTCAACAATCAACTTCCAGCTATTGTACCCGCGAGATATTGGAGAGTACTTTGCCAAATTCGGTTATATCGTTTATGGGCTGTTTGCAGGCGTAATTTTCACATACCTAAGCCGTGGCCCCAAATGATAAAATAGAAAACATAGCCGATATAAAACACTGTCCCCTGTTAATCATTTCATATGAAGTTATGAAACTTGAGAGCAACAGTAGTTGCCGTTCTCAGTTCAGGTATCATTTTGGGAAAAGTCTTCGCCAGTATCTGCCGTCGGATTCGATAAGGCTGTCGGCCTGGTCGAAGCTCTCGCTGCCGGCGGGGTATTCATAGGGGGCAGAATCAGCGCCTTGCCATGCCTTCAGGACCGGCGTCATCAATTTCCAGGATAGCTGCACGTCGTCCTGTCTTGTAAAAAGCGTTTGGTCGCCGACCATGCAGTCCAACAGAAGCCTTTGGTACGCCTCGGGCAATTCGGCATCGAAGACGTCAGCGTAGTTGAAATCCATATTTAGCGTGCCGATGCAAGCCTTTGAGCCCGGTCGTTTTGCCTGGAAGCTGAGGCTGATTCCTTCATTGGGTTGAATCTTTAGGACCAGAACGTTAGCGGGCATATCGTCGAGTTCCACCGAAGCAAACATAAAGTGGGGTACTTTTTTGAAGGTAATCGCTATTTCGGTAAGCTTGGTGGCAAGCCTTTTGCCGGTCCTCAGATAAAACGGCACGCCTTTCCACCGCCAGTTGTCTATGAACATCTTGGTTGCGACGAATGTTTCGGTTTTGGAGTCTTTGGCAATGCCCGGCTCGGCCCTGTACCCGCAAACACCCGCCCCGTTAATCGTACCCTGAGTGTATTGACCTCGTATGATGTCGGATTTGTAGGGTGAAATTTCAAGGGGCCTGATCGATTGAAGGAGCTTTACCTTCTCATTGCGGATGTGGTCGGCGTCAAATGAGGTGGGCGGCTCCATCGCCACAAGTGAAAGCATTCCTAAGACATGATTCTGAAACATATCGCGGAGAGCGCCGGCTTTGTCGTAGTAGCTTGCGCGATGCTCGCCTCCGAGAGATTCGGCTATGGTGATTTGAATATGGTCGATGTAATTTCTGTTCCATATCGGCTCAAATATCGCGTTGGCAAATCTGAACATTAATATATTCTGAACGGTTTCTTTGCCTAAGTAATGGTCGATGCGGTATATTTGCGACTCGTCGAAGCATTCGTGGATTTTTCTGTTAAGCTCAACTGCGGTTTCCAGGCTGGAGCCGAAGGGTTTTTCCACGACCAGCTTCGGCCGGTTCTCAAAGTCGATTCCGCTACCGCAGGACAAACTTGCCCTGCCGAGCCGGTCGATGATGGTTGTGTAAAGCAACGGAGGGACGGCAAGGTAAAATATCCGGTTGCCTTCGACTTTATGGGCTTTGTCCAGCTCCATTAGCCGCTTTTTTATGCGGTGGTAAAATTGCTCGTCGTTATAGTCACCGCTTATATAATAAAGGTTATTAAGAAAAAGTTTTGACGGCTCGGACATCCCTCCGGCGGCATCGGTCATCATTGCTTCTTGTGCGATTTGGCGAAAATCATTATCGGAAAGTTTCTTTCTGCTACAGCCTAACAGATAAAACCTTTCGTTAAGGAGGCCGCGTTCGGTAAGCTCAAAAATGGATGGGAACAGTTTTCTGCGGACCAGGTCGCCCGAGGCCCCGAAAACCACAAGGGCGGCAGGTGGGGCTTGAATCTCCGCACAGATGATTTCCTGCTTGGTTGTGGAGGGCCTGATCTTTTGCATAATACGGTTTTCCTACTTTTTACCGAGCCATTGAAATTTACAGAAATACCCCTGTTTCATACCTGTCAGTACCCCTTCAAGTGCTGTTACTCTTCGAAGGGTTCAAACTCGTCTTTACCTACGCCGCAATCAGGGCATACCCAGTCGTCAGGCAAATCCTCAAAAGCCGTACCCGGCTCTACGTTGTTGGATGGGTCTCCCGCCTCGGGGTCATAAATGTAGCCGCACGTCAAACATCTGTATTTGGTCATGGCTTTTTCTCCTTTTTTGGTCTTGTCGTTCGATTTTGTCTTTATATACGTTGCCGCTGTTCGCGGCGTCCTTCCGTGC
>QNBT01000252.1 GCA_003644205.1 Planctomycetota bacterium
CTCGGCCAGGCCCACTGGACGCTCAGCGGAGTTTCTCCCCAGCCTGTCGCGGTTTTACCCTGCCTATCCGCCACGGTCATACAGACACGCACACAATCCACGGAGGTAAGAGTTTCAGGTCCGAACTTCAGCGGCATTCTCGTTTCAACGCCGATAAAATAGAGCTTAGTCGCCTGTATCCTGATACCGTTTCTCATACAGACCTCTTAGTCGTCCGACGAACAAGGTGCACAATCAATGCTAAACCTATGAATGCCAACATTATGCCGATACCGAAGAATTTCAGCTTCGACCAGAGGGTCCAGACGGAGCCAAACCCAGCCATACCCGCGGCAACCGCCATCAATACATTCCACGCAACACGCCTGAGGCCGGTGGGCATATTGTCACCCAAGAGACTCTTTTGGTTCATAAGCAGGTAAAACGTGAAGTACGCAATAGGCAAAAGGACCATTGTAAATACGGACGTGGGCACAGCAAGCCACAGCTTCGCATCTTTCCAGAAAAACGGTCCAAGTATGCCCACCGAAACCATAAGGGAACCGATGCGCTGGGGCCGGCCCCGTGCGGGCAGGTTCAGCATTTCACAAAAGCAAAGCCCGTTTATCAACATGAGCATCGTTATCGCGCCCATCGCCATGCCGAGCACTCCTATGCCAAATATATAATGTGAGAAGACTCGTCCTGTCAATGGCGCCAAGGAATCAGCGAGGTTAAATGCATCCCGCTTAACCAGCATCGCCGCCATCTTCCTGTCTGCCGTGGCTATCGAGCCGATACGCTCGGCCCTTTGTGCTTCCGGCATCGCCTCAAAGGCTTCGGCGCCAATCTCATACATCAAACGTTTTTGTATCAAGTTATTGTAAGGCCCAACAAGATTTCCGGCTGGTTGCACGACCTGACCCTGCCGGTTCACCTCTCCAAGAAATCCTGCCGCCGGGGTTGCGTGAAACTGTGAAGCCGAAGCGATGACTACACATCCCGTTGCTAAGACAAAAGGTATAAACAAGCCTGTCGAAAGGTCAAATATCGCTAATCCGCGAAACTGGCGGTCCCAGCCTTTGCGCAGCATGGAATAAGGAAGCAGAAAAGTCATATTAATCCCCACGGCCGTCGAGGCTGCGCTTATCATAACGTCCCGCTGCTGTGCAACTATAATATCCGTCCAGAATGCCCGGCACGTCGGCTCAACGGCCCCAAGAAAAGGCCCAAATGTTTCTGCGGGTCTGAAAAGGAGGCGCAAATCGGGCACGAACCCCCTCAAGACACGACTCCAGTCTAACACCCCTTCAACACTCATCTTGATTACGACGCCGAAGAAACACAGCACTATCATCCCGACCATGGCCTTGACGATTATCTCGAAGAGTTTCACCCCCCAGCCGCCGGCGTTGTAGAACATGACAAACGTGATGGCAACAGCAAGAATCGCACTTCCTACCACAATCTTACCCCAAGGGTCGGGCATTACCTCCGTACCAACAACACTCCTGAGCAGGTTTTGCTGGATAGCGGCGGTACCGAGGGCAAACTGAGGCATGGACCACACCAAATTGGCCATCATCGAGGCAATCAACCAGACCCAGCCCAAAACGGGATTGACATGTTCATTTATCGCACGGAACGGACGCTGGCCCGTTGATAAGGTTACATACCCAATTGCACTGAGCATGATTATGCCAAGTATCATTGCCAGAGGCTGCAACCAGAGAAAACTAAAGCCCACCAGAACGCCAAGGTAAAGACTTGACGAAAGCGAACCTCCTCCCAACGTAATGGCACTCTGAAGCCAGCCGGGCCCCGATAACCTGAAAAAAGCACCTAATGTCGCCCACTTGCCCTTGCGCCGCGATTCAATAATCAACTGACGGTCTTTTTGAATCCGGGGATTCATCGAAATATCTATATGTCCGGCAGAATTGTCCTTCATTTTTACAAGCCTTCCATCTAACTCAAACTGACCGACCCGCTGCGACGTGGCGCAGACGCGGCGAGTGGTCAGTTTGAGAATGCAAAAATCAAACTGCAAAATGCGGCTCGACTGAGCTCGCCGAAGTCAAAATTGCCGAATCCCGATAAATCGGGATGGCGGATTTTATTGATTTTTTTGTGTTATACAACATCTTGTTAAATAAAAAGTTACGTCAATTTTTAACCATCTTGTTTGTAACTTATTATCGTGAAAACGTTTATGTTTGTCAAATATATATCTGCACTTTCCAAAAAATAGATTATTAGCTACAGCGCAATCGCGCAATCTGAAAATTAAATCGATGGTGGTATTTTGATGGGATTGGGGTAGAATCATGTAGCTCGTCGTGCTTAACGGAGCCGGCGGCCTGCTTGCAAGATACGTGAGGACTTTGTAACCAGTTGAGTCACTATGAAGGTTGTGTTTGTGTATTTTGATTTTATGAAGGGGGCAGGGGGTAAATACT
This sequence comes from Planctomycetota bacterium, assembly GCA_003644205.1. GTDB lineage: Bacteria > Planctomycetota > Phycisphaerae > Sedimentisphaerales > Anaerohalosphaeraceae > QNBT01. Next base: position 2,439 of record QNBT01000252.1, read on the forward strand.
ACGAGGGTATAGCATCAATTTCTGCGGTCCTGAAACAGAGCAATCATATAACAAAGTTATTCCACATAACCGACTTCATGGATTGTGAGCAGTTTCTTGACATCTATGCCCGGAGGTACGCCGACTTTGACATAGCGGCTTTTTCTGCAACGACCAACGCCTTCTATTACACGGCCGGGTATGCCCAGGAGATTAAGAAGAGGTTTGCCGCTGTCATCACGGTCTGCGGAGGTACGCATCCTACTCTATATCCCGACGAGGCGATAGGCGCCGAAGGTATCGATATCATCTGCATCGGCGAGGGCGAATACCCTATGGCCGAGCTGTGCTCGCGTCTGGAGGCTGGCGGAGATATAACGGATATAGCAAACCTTTGGGTGAAAAGAGACGGTAAGATTTTCAGGAATCCCGTTCGGCCTCTGATTGCCGATTTGGATTCGCTGCCGATGCCGGACAGGAAGATTTTCGACTATGAAAGCTCTGCCGACAAGAGAATGAGGCGTTTGGTTTTTATGAGCTCTCGCGGGTGTCCCTTTAATTGTGCGCATTGCTGCAATCACGCGCTGAAGAAGGCCGGGCCGGATTCGGGTCCTTACGTTCGATTTAAGTCGGCCGGCAGGATGATATCGGAGATGCAATTGTGCCTGGGTCAATACGAGGGCATTGAGCATATTATTTTTCACGATGACATATTAAATTTGAAACGAGGCTGGTTCGCAGAATTTGCTTCTCAGTATAAGAAGGAGATTGATTTACCATACGCGTGTAACAGCAGATTTGATTTGTTAGATGAAAAGGCGGTTGAACTGCTTCGAGAATCGGGGTGTATGCAACTGAATCTCGGCCTGGAAAGCGGCGATGATTTCATCAGGCGAACGGTTCTAAACAGAAATCAGTCTGCCGAGCAGATTGTCAAGGCGGGCAATCTTTGCCGCCAAAAGGACATCAAGCTCTATATATTTACGATGGTCGGCATTCCACATGAAGATAAACGAAAGGCATTGAACACTGTTAAATTGACAGCCAGGCTTAGGCCTGATATTGTCCAAACCTCTGTTTATTATCCATACGCGCAAACGGCCTTGTATGACGAGTGCAGGGAAAAAGGCTACCTGACCGGGAGGCGATTGGACAGCTATTTCGAGGCTGATACCGTACTGAATTTGCCGGATTTCAGTAAAGATGAGATTCAGTTCGCATATAGGAATTTCAAGGTCTTTGTTTCTTATTACGTCACGGCGCAGAAGTTAGGCGGGCCTTTGGGAGGTGTGCTGGCCAAGGTCATCGATTTTATGTGGCTGCACCGCAGGATTTACCTTCTTTTGGAACCGGTGTATCGGTCGCTTAAGAAATTATACAAGCGGCTTTTTGGAAAACAGAAGTCAGAGAACAGAAGCCGGAAGACAGAGAACAAAAAATAGAAGGCACGGAACAGATTATACGGGCATAATTTAATCCTACAACGCTACTTAGACTTGTTTAGCATTGATAACCTTTAATGCGTCAGACGAAAATGGATATTTTCTAAATTTACCTCAACCATTAGTGCTGCCGCAGGCCTCGTTTTCCAGATTATGGTCTCCTAACCGGGCTGGAAACTGCGAGTGTTGTTCGTAGGGGCATAGTGAGTGGTTGTCTTGGGATGAAAAATAAAAATGGAAGGTTCTGCCGTGGTCATAGAACCTTCCATCCTCGAATACCATTAGTTATGTCAGGCTATTTCTTCTTTTTGCTTTTGGCTTTTTTCTTAGTTTTTTTCTTAGTTTTTTTCTTAGCTTTTTTCTTAGCCTTCTTCTTAGC
>QNBT01000253.1 GCA_003644205.1 Planctomycetota bacterium
CCCCTTCGGCGGTAAAGACTGGTTTGCCGCTGGTGGTAATTCAACTTGCTCGCAGACGGGGCAGAAAGATCAAGACTCCTGCGATTCGCAGGTGCACTCGGCGGGCGGTTTGCCGCAACCGGTGCAGAGGCCGTCTTCAACTTCGGCGCCACATACAGCACAAAGGGTACATCCGCAAGATTCACACATAATCGGACCCTTTCAAACTGAAACAAAAACCGATATTCTATAATACATCCGAGGGCCGAGACAACACAAATCGCCGGAAATTTTTATTGAATTGTTTGACGGTGGGTTAGGGTGGATTTAAACTGGCTCGCATGGATAAAGACGAAATCAAGCAGATTCATGAGAATGAGAACGGGAAGTGTTTTCGATACTGTCCGAGATGCGGGGCCGAGAAGCTTTATCCGAACACTCCCAAGACGTTTAAGTGCCGAGGCTGCGGATTTGAGTTTTTCCTTAATACGGCGGCGGCGGTTGCGGCCTTGATTACCGACGCCGAGGGTAGGCTGTTGATAACGGTGCGAAAGGCAGAACCTGTCAAAGGGACATGGGACCTTCCGGGAGGATTTGTCGATCCGGGCGAATCGGCAGAGGAGACGCTTCGGCGCGAGATAACCGAAGAGCTGGGGCTGGATATACTGTCGGCTCGCTATCTTTATTCAATCCCGAATACATACAAATACGGCCAGGTTGCATATCAAAGTGTTGACCTTGTCTATCGCTGCAAGGTGGAGGATGCATCAAAAGCACAGGCGGCAGACGATGTAGAGGCGGTACTTTTTAAGGGGCACAATGATATCGAGCCGGAAAATTTCGGCCTGGCGTCGATAAGGAACATTGTCCGGTGGTACCTTTTGCAGGAAGGCAAAGTGTAGATTCTCAGGTTTCTATTATATGCCCTTTGTGCGCATCTTAATTGAGTACAGGCTGGTTCGGGCGGTAATAAAGAGGGTTTGTTTGTCTTTTCGGCCGAAGGTGACGTTGGAAGGGCGTTCGGGAATCTGTATCACTTTTTTTCGGTTGCCCCTCAAATCGTAAACCTTTACGGCATCGGTTGTGAGATATATATTTTTCTCATTATCAATTGTCATTCCGTCGGAGCCTTCGGTTGCAAAGAGTTTTTTGTCTGATAGTGTACCGTCAGGGTTTATCTTATATACATACGTCATTTGCCCGCCGAGGTCTGCGATATATAGTTTTTTGCCGTCGGGTGTACCTATCAGGCCGTTTGGGCGAACCATGTCATCAACAACGCGGATAAGTTTTTTTCGGTCGGGCGTCAGATAATAAACATGCTCACCGTCCTGTTCGAGGTCGCCCTTTCGTCCGTAGCGCGGGTCGGTGAAATAGATGCCGCCTTTCGGATCTATCCAAAGGTCGTTGGGGCTGTTGAGCCGTTTGCCGTCATACTTATCTGCTAATACCGTAACCTTACCGTTTTTGTCTATGGAGACGAGTTTTCGCCCACCACCCTGACAGGCGATGAGGTTTCCTTTCCTGTCGAAATATAGTCCGTTGGCTCCACCGGAACGGTCAACAAAGGTTGAAACCCGGCCATCGGGCGACCATTTATGAATTTTTCTGTTGGGTATATCTGTGAAGAAGACGTTGCCCCGGGCATCGGCAGCGGGGCCTTCGGTGAACTTGAAGCCACCGGCAAGTTTCACAACTTGCGCGCCCGGTGCGATGACGCTGAGGTTCTCTTCGCAGCCCGCTGATACCACTACAACCAACAGCACAATCAAAACATAAAACTTTTGACCCATCGAAATTCCCCTTTATGGATACATCAATTTACTTTTATACAATTATTATACCCCCGCTTTTGCAAAATTAGCAAGATTTCCTGTCATGGGTAGTTGCCTTAAGGGGAAGCAACGAGATCGGCCGTCCTTATCAGTGCGACCCAGTCATTATTTTGCTCGAAAGGAGGCTGGCCGATCGAGTGGACTCCAGGACCGGAAAGGGTCTTAACTGATCCCTCAAGGAGTTTGCCTCCCTGTCGCGGGTTGTACCACTTAACGGTAAAGGCAGCGGTGCTGTCGGCGAGATCAAGTTCTGTGGTTCGGCCCTGGGGCAGATAGACGGCGTAGATTCGGCCGGGTTTGGCGAAGCAATAATTATTGTCCGAAGAAGTGAGATTGTCGGCGCTTGTCATTTCGGCAAAGGGCAGATATTTATGGAAAAATTCGACGGCGTAGCACGTTAAGTCCCACATGCTCTGGCGACTGCGCCAGTCTTCGCAGTTTAAGTCATTGTGTGGATAGTCGTACCCGAAGTACCATTCGACACCCGCGCCGCCAGCCATCAGGTTGGCCCAGAGATGCTCTTTTCTCGGTCCATCGTGGCGAGGATCTTGCGAATCCGGTTTGACTCCGACATTCGCACGGGCAATTTCGTCGAGGCAGACGACCCATGGTCTGCCTTTTTCGGCGGAGCGATCGATCCAGGTAATCGTCTGCGAATGCGTATCGATGGTTTGGAGTGAAGCTCCCTCGATGTATCCGAAGCCAAGAAGAGGCTCGTAAACCTTATGTTGTTTACCCGGGGAGGTGTGCAGAACAACGGGATGGTCGTAGGGGTCAAGCCGGCGAATATATTCTGCAAAGGCTTTCTGCTGTTCGGTAGAGTTGGTGTTCTCTTCACCGAGGTTCCAGGTAAGGGCTAAATGATGACTGAACCGTGCGATTAACTCTCGATAATACAATTTTCTTTGGGTTCCGAGGTTACCTTCGTCAAGGCCCTGGTCGTTTTCTTGCTCCTGAGTGACGACGTGCAGCATAATTCCGAGTTTGTCCATATGGGAAAAGACGATTTCCCACTCATCGAGCTTGCCGCAGTCGAAGCGGAGTCTTTGGTCGGGATCGGTCCAGGGCCAGACGTCTTTGCCGTCCCCGCCGTCGATGTTGTATGTCAGGAAGTACACGCTGTTCATTCGCTTGGATGCGAGGTAATTCAGTGCCCCGATGATGCCTTTACCCTTACCGGACCGCCAGGTCGGATCGCCTTTTAACCAATCCTTTATGTGTGGCTGGTAGGTGTGAATAAATTTTTTACCCCGGGCCTTGCCATTGTCTTTAAGCTCTGCCAGGTCGAATGTGCCGTCAAAGTCATGAAAGGCAAGAAAGTTTTCCGGGCTGTCTGCGCCGGCCTTTAGGAAAAATTCTTTCGTTTCGGCAAACTGCAAATAGCGTTTTTGGACATATTGAAGCATTCCTTTGGCCCGGTGGTCGGGGGCGGTTTTGTCTGAAGTGCCAACGGAGAATTGTCCTTCGGCGAAAGATTTGCCACCATAGAAAGGTTGCAGAGCAATATTTTTACCGTGAGCGAATATCGCCGAATAATTCCATTTTCCGACCTTGTCCGGCACGAAGTAAACGCGCCACTTGTTGCCGGAATTTGCGCCGGTTTGGGCGGCGTTACCGTCGGCTGCATAGAAACCGGGTACGGTGTAACGGGTTTTGCCGTTGGTGAATGTAACATCGAGGCGGAAATTCAGAAAGGGATTGTCTTCGGCGTCTTCGCTTGTCACAGGACCATCGAAGGTGATGGCTATCCTGTGCCATTTTTTCAATTGGCCGGTTATTACACCTTGGCCCGTTTTGGCCGATGCACAAGGCCGAGAAAATGTGAGGGCAGTTAAAAATATCAATGCTTTTTGGATAAATCCGAGTCGAGTATTGTATTTTGCATTCATAGTCTTTTTCCAAATCTCTTGCATAATATATTTGCATAAGTTTGAAAGATAATCACTTTGTATATTATACTGCGAAAGCCAACAAATTGTAATGGGCGAAATTTGATTTATGCAGGTAGTTTGGGGATGTTTCGATTAAGTTTGCGCTGAAGGTCTTTTAGGCGGTTTATCTCGTCAAAGCCGAAGGCGATGACTCCGAAATCGCTTTTGTTGTGCATAGGCGGTAAAATCATATATGGGCGGATTTACAAGAAGAATTCTCGATAGCATAACGTTCACCATCAACAAAAGTTAACGCGATATGACCGTGGAAAGGAGAGGGCTGCGGAAAATTATAGCTTTTGGTCCGCATAAAAGCTATACTTTAGCATCGGTTGGATGCCAACGCTGTTGAGAAACCGTGGATATGAGGTTCTGGGGCCATCCCAAATTTTATGTGAAAAGTGTTTGACAATGCCGAATCGGGGGGTATAATGCTGTGCTTTCAAATTTGAGGGGCACCCTTTTCGGAGAAA
>QNBT01000254.1 GCA_003644205.1 Planctomycetota bacterium
ACAATTCGGGACAATAAATGTACGGATACTAAGTTTCGGTGTTATTGCAGTTGCCGTTATCATTGCGATTGTAGCGTTAGTGCGCTTAGATATTACCGGTGAAAAAGGCAGCGGTTTAGGGGTCGAATTTATCTATGATATTGAAGCACTGACCAAAGTTGACCCGGATTTGCTCATTTATGAAGAATCTGTCAGACCTATTGTTACCGGTTTTACCCAATCTTGGGCAATAGCCACAGGCCAAAATCCACCGAGCCGATTTTATGTTGCAGGTGACCGTGCCGTCAAAGTCTTTTCCGGTGAAGGGGTGGTAATCGATGAGATTAAACTTGACGGAGCGCCGAGGTGTCTGGTTGTTGGTGATGATGACGCTGTATATGTGGGTTTGAAGGAGCATATCGAAGTTTATAACGGGCCAAAAAAGCTTTTGGCGAGCTGGCAAAGTTTAGGAGACAACGCAGTTTTAACAAGTATCGCCGTTTATAAGGACGATGTGTTTGTTGCTGATGCGGGCAATAGAGTTGTGGTTCGCTATGATAAAGCCGGTAATGTGGTCAATCATATCGGGAGTAAAGACGAAGAGAAAAATATTGCCGGTTTTGTAATCCCGAGTCCATACTTTGATTTAGCTGTTGGAGGTGATGGATTATTACGAGTTGCCAATCCGGGGCGCCATCGTATCGAGGCATATACATTCGATGGCGACCTTGAGTTTTGGTGGGGCAAAGCCTCGAATGCCATAGAAGGCTTCTGCGGCTGTTGTAACCCTGTGAATTTTGCTATGCTTGATGATGATAGTTTTATTACGTGTGAGAAAGGCCTAATCCGGGTGAAACTTTACGATGCCGACGGCAAATTTGCCGGGGTAGTAGCCGGGCCGGAACAATTGGTCGAGGCCGGACAGGCACGTATCTGTAATTTGCCGGCCCAGTGTCGGGTAGGAGGATTTGACGTGGCAGTGAGTACTGACGGGCGGGTTTTTGTGTTAGACACAATCAAAAACATTGTACGAGTGTTCAGCAGGATAAAGACAAAGCAATGAAAAACCGCTCATCAAAAATACAGAGCCGGCGGGAACTGCTGACAGGGGCATTGCGGTATTCGGCTCTGGGAGTATCGGGGATGTTAGGCGGCTGGTCGTTTGTCAAGAAACGGCGACTTAAGCGCCAGGGCAAATGTATTAACGCCGGGATTTGCCGGGGCTGCAGGGTCTATGAGAGATGCGGTCTGCCCGCAGCATTATCCGCGAAGCAGGTATTGTCGGGGAGGAAACGTGGCGGAAAATAAGAACAACATCACCAGGCGTAATTTTGTGAAAGGCGGTATTCGGGGAGGATTTTTAGCCGGTCTCGGCGGATTGGTCGGCGCGCTGATTGGAAAAACGGCGAAAACGCACACTGTCTGGCAGATTGACCCGGAAATATGTATCGCGTGCGGCAATTGTGCTACACACTGTGTATTAGAAGAGTCGGCGGTGAAGTGCGTACATGCCTATGCTGTGTGCGGATACTGCGACCTATGTACGGGCTATCTTATGCCGGAGGCTAAGGAACTGGATACGGGGGCGGAAAATGAGCTTTGCCCGACCGGCGCCATTAAACGTACATTCGTAGAGGACCCCTATTATGAATATACCATCGATGAATCGCTGTGTAACGGTTGCGGTAAATGCGTGAAGGGGTGCAACGCATTCGGCAACGGCTCGCTGTTTCTGCAGGTAAGACACGACCGCTGTTTGAATTGCAATGAATGCTCTATCGCGGCGGCCTGCCCCTCGGGGGCCTATAAACGCATCAGCATCGACGAACCATACTTACCTAAAAAGGTGGGCCGTGCTTAATGAAACGACTTTGCCTTCTCATAATCCCTGTTGCTTTTTCTCTATTCTCGTGTCAGGTTGCGCTGGGCGTAGAACGTTTCCCCCCTCCTGACTTTGAGAGCGGCCATCAACTACCGCAAACGACATATCCACCTGCCCGCGAGGGTGTTTATGAATATATTGATGTTGCTGTGCTGCTCGGTGCACTTTCGCTGTCTTCCTACCTTGTCCTGAGAAGACGCAGCCGACGGGAGATTTTTGCCCTTATGCTGTTTTCGCTATTGTATTTCGGCTTCTGGCGAAAAGGCTGTATCTGTCCGGTAGGAGCCGGCCAGAATATCGTCTTGTCGGTTTTCGACAGCAGTTACGCCGTACCGTTTGTCGTAGTTCTGTTTTTTCTTTTGCCGCTTGTGTTCACGCTGTTTTTCGGGAGGACGTTTTGTGCGGCGGTGTGCCCGTTAGGTGCGATTCAGGATTTGGTGGTACTGAAGCCGACCGCCGTGCCGTTTTGGCTGGAAAGTACGCTTAGGCTTTTAGCATATCTTTACTTAGGAGCAGCAGTTCTGTTAGCTGCGACGGGAAGTGCTTTTATTATCTGCCGGTACGACCCGTTCGTTTCGTTTTTCCGTGTGAGCGGCAATCTGAATGTTTTGATAATCGGCGCATGCCTTTTGGTTATAGGTGTGTTCGTGGGCCGGCCTTACTGTCGATTCTTATGCCCCTATGGTGTAATTTTAAGGCAGCTTTCTCGCGTCTCAAAATGGCGGGTTACGATTACGCCCGATGAATGTATAAATTGCAGGTTGTGTGAAGATTCATGTCCCTTTGGAGCCATCAGAGGGTCCACTACCGACTGGCCGAAGCGCGACTACAATAAGAGCAAAACGAGGTTAGCGGTACTGATTATTCTGGCACCTGTACTGGCGTTGAGCGGCGCGCTGGCGACAAGGACGGCAAGTGGGTGGTTATCACGCGCTCATCCCACTGTCAGGCTGGCCGACCGTGTATATTTAGAAGAAAGCGGGAAAGTGGCGGATACTACGGATGCGAGTCTGGCTTTTCGCGGAAGTGGAAAGCCGATAGAGGAACTTTATACAGATGCTTCGAACATCCAGGCCAAGATTGGCCTGGGCAGTCTGATTTTCGGTGTGTTCATCGGACTGCTGATTGGGGTTAAGCTGATTAAGCACTCTATCAGGTGGCATCGCACAGGCTATGAAGCCGACCGGGCGAGCTGTCTGGCATGCGGACGTTGTTTTGATTATTGCCCACGAGAACAGGTCAGATTGAAGAAGATTAAAGAAGGAGCCGAAGGCGGCGAATGAGTACTGTCAATAACGATGCTTTAGTTGATGCCAAAAAGGTAAGTTGGTCGTATCAGACGGCATTGTGGTCGGCTGTTGTCGGCGGTGTATTTTCTGCGATTGTACTTGTACTTTTGGTAGTGAATTATCTTCAGATTAAGGTGCTTGACCCGGTTCGCGCCGAGAGGCTGGAGATGATGAAGGTGAAATTCATCGGCGAATCGACGAGTACAGAACTTCTCTCCGAGATTCGCCAACTGGATTTGGACATAAGGCGCGACTGGATTCGCAGGCGGCTTTTCTCACGCCGGGGTGGATACCTGTTGCTTGGCGGTTTAGTTGTTTGCGTAGTGGGATTGAAGTGGACGGCCACGCTTCGCAAGAAACTGCCTATGCCCGGTGCAGTGGGGGACAAACAAGCCCAACAGGTGCGTGAGGCGGCGATGGCAAGATGGGCGGTAACGGTGGGTTTGGGACTGTTTTCAATAGCGGCGTTGGTTATTGCACTGACACCGCAGATCGACCTTGCAGAAGACGTAGCACCAGGTTATCCGTCCGAAGAACAAATCAATAAGAACTGGGCCGGTTTCCGTGGGCCGGGCGGGGCCGGCGTAAGTGCTTACACAAATATACCGGTCAAATGGGACGGTAAAACCGGCGAAGGAATTATATGGAAGACGAAAGTGCCGCTTCACGGCTATAATTCGCCCGTACTCTGGGACAACCACGTTTTCCTTTCGGGTGCAAATAAAAAAAACCGTCAGGTTTATTGTTTCGATGCGGACAGTGGCAAACTTTTGTGGACCGGAGATGTTACCGCAGGCGGTAGTGGTTCGGTAGATGTTATGGAGGATGCCGGTTTCGCGGCGCCGACGGTTACCACTGACGGCAAACGCGTGTATGCCATTTTCGCCAACGGCGACGTGGGATGTTTTGATATTGACGGAAAGAGTATCTGGACCAAAAGTCTCGGTGTACCCGACAGCACATACGGGTATGCTTCCTCTCTTGCAATGTATCAGAACCTGCTGTTGATTCAGTATGACCAGGGCATGGAAGAGGACGCCAAATCCAGGATGATTGCCATAGATGG
>QNBT01000255.1 GCA_003644205.1 Planctomycetota bacterium
CAGAGAGGATTACCTGGCCGTTGCAGGTGGACGCCGCGTTCCAGGCTTCCAACAAGGCGAGTCAGGAAAGTCAAAGGCTTGTAACGGAAGCGAGGTCTTATGCTGAAAAAATCCTCAACGAGGCGGGTGGGCGGGATGCCGAAGAGATTCTTGCCGACTTGAAGGACCCGGCAATTTCGAGCCAGAGAAGAGATGCTCTGCTGTCGCAGCTTACGGGAACGTGTCAGGAGAAGATTTCATTGGCACGGGCTTACAAAACCAAAACCGTAGAGGGTGCCAAGGCAAATGCCGATTACCTTCATAAGCTTTTGCCGGAATACAAGAAACGGCCCAGGCTGGTCCTGCAGAAGCTTTATCAGGATGTTATCGAGGTAGTGTTGAATAATGCCGACGAGAAGTTCTTTCTTCAACCTTCCGCCGGTAGCAGGCCGAAGGAGCTGCGTATTTTGATAAACAGGGACCCGACGATAGGCAGGACTGCTGAAGGAACCGAAGGAACAGGAGGTACAAAATAAGGCAAGATGGCTCATAAACATTTACACCTTAAAGAACATGAATTAGCCGGCGAACAGACCAAAGGTAAGCAGATTCGCGTGGGCATGGCGCTGTTGGGTACGCTGTGCGGAGGTGTTTTGCTTCTGAACAGTGCCATCGCGCCTCTTTTTTACGGCAGCGGCAGTGAGGTCGCGCAGTTAAGCGCGATGGTCGGTGCGATTTTGCTGGCGTTTCCGGTAGTACTGCACGCACTGGAGTCTGTGGTTAAGGGCAGGATGCACATGGACGAATTGGTGGCCCTGGCGATAGTGGCGGCCTTTGCCAACGGAGAGTATGGTACAGCGGGGACGGTTGCCTTTATCATGTTATTGGGTGAATTGATGGAAACCCGCACGGCCCTTGGTGCCCGTGCGTCCATTGAATCGCTGATAAAACTAACGCCGACGAGCGCCAATGTGGTCGGTGCCGACGGCAGCGAGCGTGAGGTACAGATCAGTGATTTGGTACCCGGTAACGTAATCCGGGTTCGCCCCGGTGACAATATTCCGGCGGATGGTGAAGTAAAGGATGGTTTCAGCTCGGTGAACGAGGCGACGATAACAGGCGAGTCGCTGCCGGTTGATAAGACAGCGGGGATGCAGGTTTTTGCGGGGACGACGAATCTTACCGGCGCTCTGGATATAACGGTTACAAAGGCGGGTGAGGACACAACCCTGGGGAAGGTTCAGTCGCTGATAATGGCGGCGGAAAAAACGCAGATACCTATCATGCGTATTATAGACAGCCATATAAAGTGGTATGTTCCGACAATTTTGATGGTTGCGGCGATTATATGGTTTTTCACGGGCGAGATAAACCGTTCGATTTCGGCACTGGTTGTGTCGTGTCCGTGCGCGTTGATATTGGCGACGCCGACGGCAATGGTTGCGGCGCTTTCGGCAGCGGCGAGATTAGGGATATTGATAAAGAACGTTTCGCTTCTTGAGATAGCGGGCAGGATGACGGCGGTGGTGTTTGATAAGACGGGAACTCTGACGACGGGTCAGCTTTTTGTTACCAAGCTTGAACCTGCCGAAGGGGTGGAGCCGTCCGAGATGCTTCGTGTGGCGGCGTCGGCGGAACAGATGAGCAAACATCCTGCGGCAAAGGCGCTGGTGAACCTGGCGAAGGAGGCGAATGTATCCCTTGAGGCTCCAGCGGATTTCAAAGAGATTCCGGGCAAGGGTGTAACGGCGGCGGTTGCCTCTGCGCAAGTTATGGTGGGACGAGATACATTTTTGGCCGAAAACGGTATTGATATAAGCAGTATTGCAGACCCTTCTTTGCATGAAGAGCAGGGCTTTAGCACTCTTTACGTTGCGAAAGACTCGAGGTGTATCGGGTGGATAGGCCTTCAGGACAAGGCCAGGCCACAGGCTCAGCAGGCAGTGAGCGACTTGTTCGAGGCGGGGATAAAGAGAGTAACGATGCTGACGGGTGACAGGAGTGAGGTGGCAAACCGTGTTTGTGCCGAATTAGGATGTACGGATTTTAAGGCGCATTGTCTTCCACAAGACAAACTCGCGGTGGTTGGCAAGATAAGGGAAGATGGCCATACCGTTGCGGTTGTCGGGGACGGTATAAATGATGCCCCGGCCCTTGCGGCAGGTGACCTGGGTATCGCTATGGGGGCGGCGGGCAGCGATGTGGCTATAAATTCGGCGTCGATTGCGCTTATGAGTGATGATCTTGGGCGGTTACCTTTCCTGGTTCGGCTGTCTCGAAAGACGAGAGGCGTTATTAATCAAAATCTTCTGTTCGGAATAATTTTTATTGTTTTAGGTGTGGCGGCATCAGCGGCGGGGTGGCTGCCGATCGTAGTTGCGGCGGTTCTGCACCTTACCGGTTCGGTGATTGTTATATTTAACAGCGCAAGGCTGGTTCGGTTAGGCGAAGAACTCGAACCGCATGGACAGGCTGCCGGTTAGAGTCAAAAAACCCCGCGTAAAACGCGGGGCTAAATATAGTAATGTAAAGGTCAACAATTTTGACTTGTTTGGTTTCGAGGCTTTTTGTTGGTGGCAAAAGACACACATTATGCAATTGAGACATTTTCGCTGACCAAGATTTTCCCCGACTGGTGGGGCCGGGCGAAGGTCATCGCTATAGACGGGCTGGACCTTAAGGTAAGGCACAATGAGATTTACGGGCTTTTAGGGCCGAACGGGTCGGGCAAGACGACCACACTGAAGGTACTGCTATCACTACTTCGGCCGACAAAGGGCAAAGTGGTGGTGCTTGGGGGTGATACGAGCGACCCCAAAATAAGCGCGCAAATCGGGTATTTGCCGGAAGAGTCGTACCTTTACAGATACCTGAGCGCGCGGGAGACGCTTGATTTTTACGGCAGGATATTCGGTCTGCCTGCGAAGGTGCGAAAGTTACGGATTGATACCCTGCTGGAAATGGTTGGGCTGACGGGGATGGCGCATCGGCCCGTGGGGACGTTTTCGAAAGGGATGGCGCGGCGAATCGGTCTGGCGCAGGCGCTGATTAACGACCCCGAGTTGTTGATTCTGGACGAGCCGACGTCGGGTATGGACCCTATCAGCACCCGGCAGATGAAGGACTTGTTCATTCAATTGGCGAAACGCGGCAAAACGATTCTGCTTTGCAGCCATTTGTTGGCCGATGTGGAGGATGTGTGCGACAGGATAGGGATTCTGTACGGGGGCAGGATGCAGGTGGAGGGTGATGTGAAATCTCTGTTGCAGCACAGTGATGAGAAGCAAATTCATACCGGCCCGATTAGCGCCGAAGCTCTGAGGCAGATTGAGGATTTGGTCCGCAGCGAGCAGGCCCAATGCGAGGTTAGTTCGCCGATGGATAAGCTGGAAGATTTTTTTATCAGTACCGTAGCGACGGCCCAGGAACAGAAGCTGCCAACGAGCGGGGCTGTGAGCACGGGCGAGATTGGTGGTTTTCTTACCGGGGAGGCGGGCGGTTCGGATATACTTGATAAGCTGGTTTCGACGAAGCTATCCGTTCCGGAGGAAGGGCTGTCCGGTTCAGCAGAGACTACAGAGCCGGAAGCTGCGGATGCTCAGCACGGTTATGGCGACGGTTTGTTGGAAGAGCTTACAAAGAGTTCGCCTGAGGGCAAAGAGGCTGACGTTGCAAGTGTGACAGAACCGGTTGAAACAGTGGTTGACGATGTAGAAGATGTGAAACAGGATATTTTGGACGAACTGACGGGCCGATCTGAAAGCCAGGACTCATCCGGCGACAAATCCAGCGGCGAGCGGCCGGGGGAAGATAAAGATGCATAGCGTTTGGGCTGTTGCCAGAAACACCATAGCTCAGGCGGTTCGCATGAAGGTTGCCGTTATCATCATTATCCTGCTGGTGATACTTTTGCCGTTGATGAGCGTGATAATGGTCGGAGACGGGACCCTGTTAGGCAAACTTCAGACTTTTGTCAGTTACGGACTCTCTCTTACAAGTCTGCTTTTGTGTTTTCTGACGATAGCTGTGTCAACGTACACTCTGACCAACGACATCAAGAGGATGCAGATTCATCTTGTTGTGACCAAGCCGATTCGACGATTCGAAATACTTGCCGGCAAACTTTTAGGCGTTGTCATCTTAGACGTTTTGCTTCTTTCGGTTTTTGCCGGCGTGATATACTGCCTTGCCCTTTTTATACCCCGGATTTCGGAGGCGGGAGCGGATGAG
>QNBT01000256.1 GCA_003644205.1 Planctomycetota bacterium
CCTCGTTGAGGATTTTTTCAGCATAAGACCTCGCTTCCGTTACAAGCCTTTGACTTTCCTGACTCGCCTTGTTGGAAGCCTGGAACGCGGCGTCCACCTGCAACGGCCAGGTAATCCTCTCTGAAATCTGCATCGAAGTAACCTTTATACCGCTGTCCATCCGGTCAAGCTTGGCCTGCAGTAGTCTCGAAACATCATTTGGTATCCGTGACTCACTTCTGATAGCCTCGTCAATGCTGTAATTGACCATTGTCGTTACTATTGCATCCTCAGCCATCGACTTAAGAAGCGGGTCGAGAGTCTCAGATACTACATCCAAAAAGTCCTGACCGGGAGCAGGGGCTTCGTAATAAATGTTCTTAAAGAAAAGCTCGGGCCTGTCAATCGTATATGTCAATTCCCATTTTGCGTGAACAATATTGTAGTCATTTTCGCCTATGCCCGCGACAGTGTCGTTGCGAGTCAGACAATAACCGTCCCTCAACGGATTCAATGTCCTGCCCGGACGGGGTTTTCTCCCTTTGAGCTTGTCTTCTTCACGCTCAAAATACCAGAATGAGTCAATCGGCACCGTCTGCTTCTTCTTGGTAACGACCCTCACAATCTCATCGATAGGTTCGGGGAATGCCCAGTGCAAACCAGGCCCAAGAAGTCGGGCCCCGCCGAGGCCGCGTATCTTGCCTAACCGAAGAACAAGGGCCTGCTCGTTCGGCTGTACCCGGAAAACACCGGATGCGAAAAACAGTATAACCAGCACTACCATTATCAGCTTCAAAATCATAAAGCTGATTCGCAAAGCGTCCGTCAGCGACTTGCCCGCGGCGTCAAGTTCACCTTCTGTCCGCTGCGCATCCGCAATAGCGCCGCCTGCTTGTTCTGTTTCGTTGTCTGTCATTGTCCTCTGACTTCTGTCTTCTGACCTGTAACCTCTGACTTTAATCCTTCGGCTTAATGTCAGGGATGCCCTTAAGCAACTTAATCGGCTCGGCATCCGCACCCAACACAATCGTTGACTTCTCTTTCAATATCTTTTCCAATGCCTCCAGGTCCCGCAGAAACATCGCAAACTCAGGGTCCGCTTCAAGCAGCTTATAGTACTTGGCCGCCTCGGCGTCGCCTTCGCCGCGAATCGCCTTGGCCTGAGCCTCGACAACAGCCAACAATTCCGTTCGTTTCGACTCCGCGTCCGTCCTTATCTTCGTGGCCTCGGCATTACCCTCGGCCAAAATCGTCTCCGTCTTACGATTACGGTCCGCACGCATCCGGTCGAAAACGTCCTGCGTTACCTCTTCGCTGATGCCTAACTGCTTAATCCCAACACCATTGACTTCAATCCCGTATCTCTTATCCGCCAATCGATGCTTCAAAACCGTGTACATCTCATTTTCAATCTCCTCGAATTTTATCTTTTCACGGTCGGAATTTACAAATTCACTGAAATAATGCCGGCCTATAATCGAATTCTGCGTGTCGCGCAGCAAACTCTTTAGCTGGTCCTCGGCTCCTGCCTTGTCCTGCAGCGCCTCGAGAAACTCCTGTGGGTCACCGACTCTCCACACAACATAGCTGGTTACCACAATAGGCTCTCCACCTCGGGTGCTCGTCTCTTCCATAATACCCTCATAAAGGTGCGCCCGGCGGTCAAACTTATAGACCATTTGGATGGGCAAAGGCCATTTCCAGTACCAGCCCGGCTCGCTTATCGACCTTGTCGGCTTGCCGAATGTCGTCACAAGCGCTACCTCCGTTTCACGAACCTGAAAAGAGATAAAACACAGAACCAAAACCACCGCAATCAATGTCACAAGAATCAAAACCGATACGTTTTTCATTCTACTGACCCTTACATTACTAATGAAACTCCGGTGCCACCGGCAAACTTATTTGGCCGTGTCCCGGTTAACCCTACTTGTTTTCCAGTATATCCACAGGCAGGTCATAAAGACTTGGTGTAAGCTCTTCCTGCAAATCTATTATATAAACCTGCGCGTCTTCACCTTCCGCTACTACCACATATTTGCGTATCTTCGCCAGGGCCTCTTCTAACATCGCAAGACGCAGCTCGCGTTTGTATATCTGCGGCGATGCCCGATAAGCCAGAACCTGAGCGCCGAAACGCTCGCCCGTCGCCTTGGTAAGCGTCGCCCGCTCAAACGCGTAGCTGCCCGCTTCGCTCAGTGCCTTGAAAATATCGCCCTGGGCATCGCCAAATTCACGGTTGACTCGTCCACTCAGACGAGCTATTGTAGCTGAATCTCCACTTTCCTTCGCCCGCTGGAACTCGTGCGCAAGCTCGTAGAGTTGATTGGCCTGTCCGATAGAGCCGCTTAGAGTCGTCAATATCTTTCTCTCCTCAGCTAAAGCATCCAGCATTGCTGCCTGCTTCTTCTGCACAGAGCCGATAACCTCCTCATAATCCTTTGCTATTTCGGTCGGAGGATGAACTCCCTGCAATCCGACAAATACAATCTCAACACCCAACCGGGCCTCATCCGCATCCTTCTGAATCCGTCCGGCAAGATATTGGGCCGCCGCCTTTCTGCCGGCGGCCAGCAAACTCTGTTTATCGCCTTTGCCGCCGCCTATGCCTCGGGCCGCCTCCGACTGTTCAATCTTCGCACTCGCCGCAAGACGCATAAGCTCTCGATAACAAATCGCCTCAAGCACCCTTTTTGCCTCGCTATGACTGTAAACATACGACTCTAAGTCCTTTATCCGGTATTGAACCGGTACCGCTGCCCGCACAAGACTTACCGGAACCGCACCTTTCTGTCCCTTTCTGCCCGTTTCCTCAGCCGCCACCAAAAGATTGTATTCTTCCTTATAATGCTTTTCGCCCCACAACAGCGGCTTCCGCTCGGCTCGTTCCGATTCGGCCTCCTCGACAAAACCAATGTTGAGCTGTTGAATCTGCCTCGTCGAATACTTGTAAGCCTTATCAAAAGGCCACGGAAGTTTCGCCCATATACCCGGCCCGACAACCTCCTCAAACGAACCTAAATGCTCTATCAGGGCCTCCTGACCCGGACCAACAACCACAACACAACTCAGCAAATACAATGTTCCAATAGAAAACAGAACAAGAGGAATGATTGCCTTTTCAAGCAACTGGTAGAACCACGTCTGCGAAACTTCAAAGCCAAACTGATAATCGATTGCGCCCGCAAATGTCCGAAGGATGCCCCCCGGCTCACTTATCATACCCAACAATCTGCTGTCGAACGCGCTTCTGCTGTATTGGCCCGGTATCCTCGGCCGGTAAATATCCAAAACAACATTAAGTCCGGCTTCGGCGCCCAGGACAATTAAAAGAACCGGTATCACCCAACCTAAAACTGTCATCCCGATATTAATCTTAAACTGCGCAAGCGCCAGGCCGACTGCCAACACAAATGACAGCATCGCCGTACCAAGAAGATAACTGCCACCCGCCCTCAGCGGCTTCCATTGTTCCTGGGTGCTCATACCACCGGCGTACCGCGATATCAAAAAACTGATAAACGCGATTGCCGTCATAAACACCGCCGCAAGCTGAGGAAAGTTCAGCTCCCGCCCAATCGAATCCGAAGCCTTGCTCAAAAGGTATGCTCCCATCCCAATCTCATAGCCGGCAATCAGAATCGAAAATATTGGAATGAACCATTTCTCCAGAAGCACTAATCGTTTCTGTGCAACCGCAAACAGCTCCGCCTGCTCTGCCGCACCCTGAAAGATAGTGTCACCGGCCTTGGTGCGCGCCAACTGCATCATGTCTAACTTTTCCTGCTCAGCCAGGCTTCGCTGATGAAAAACAATCACCAAAACCAGCCAGACAAACACACCCGCCAGGATTTGCCAGCTCAGGGCCCAAACTGCAAACGCTCTGCTCGAAGCTCCTATCACGCACACCGACACGAAGAATATGATGCTCAGCACCAGTCCTGTCAAAGCTACATATTCTGCCCGTTTCGATGTTACATCCATTTACTTTACTTCCCGGTTAAAACGAACAATATGTCGCTGAACATGTACTTAATAGTAAGCCTGCGCCAACCGGGCGCTTTACAAATTGAATGTACGGTAATATAAAAAAAATCATGGTTTATAAACTTCTTATTGTCGCAAAGAATACACTGACCGAAACGCTCAGGCAACCCATATACGCCGTTATCATAGCTTTTTCACTGTTTCTGTTCTTCATGAGCCCATCAATCGCAATGTAC
>QNBT01000257.1 GCA_003644205.1 Planctomycetota bacterium
CTGGCCGTCGGACAAAGTTTCTGGGACGATATTCGAGACAGGATGGGCAAGGTAAGGCTTACCAAAGGCACAGACCTGTACCCGTATATCGGTCAATTGCCGTGCAAGCACGGCATCATAAAAGAGCTGCGCTTCGGCGACAGAATCATCCAAAATGCTCATATCTCCGTTTTGCCGGACGACAGCCCCGTTTTGGACCTGGATAACAGGGGATTGTTGGGCATGCAGTACTTTGCAGATACGATTCTTGTCATCGATTTCGAGCACAAATTGGTATGGGTTAAGTAGGGTGCGAAATCTCGCACCACCCGGTCTCTTTAAATTTCCAGGGTCGTGAGCCCTTCATGGATTGCATACTTGGTCAACTCAGCAACACTTGAAAAATCGAGTTTGTCCATAATACGGCGACGACTGTGATCGATTGTTTTCGGGCTTACGTGTAACTTTCTGGCAACCTGTTTTGTTGACAGCCCCTGTGTTAGAAGCCTGACGATTTGGCATTCTCTGTCGGTAAGCTCATCTGAAAGGGCCCTGTGCCGGTGCACACGACCTACAAAGTCTTCAATCAGTACATCGGTTATTCGAGGACTGAGGTAATGCCGGCCCATTGCAACTGTGTGCAGTGCCTTTGCCAGTTCATCAAAGAGATTCGACTTCAGCACGTAACCGAGTGCGCCTGCCTTGAGCATCTCGGCAACGAAATGTTTGTTAGAATACATCGACAGAGCAATGATTTTTGTATTGGGCCTTTCTGCAAGTATGACACCGGTCGCCTCGATTCCGTTCATGCCGGGCATGGTAATGTCCATGATGATGATATCCGGGCGGAGCTCTTTGGCAAGCCGCACAACCTCGTTGCCGTCCTGGGCCTGGCCGATTACCTCCATATCAACCTGAGACTTAACCAGGGATATCAGTCCCTCCCGGACTATTCCATGGTCGTCCGCAATTAAGATCCTCATTTTGAGCCTCCTTTGCCTTAACGCTTCAGCGGCACGGTCATCGATACCTTCGTACCTTTGTTCGACACCGATTCAATTCTAAACTTTCCGCCTAAAAATTCCAACTGTTCTTTCGCGCTGAACAGGCCGAATTTGTCCTTTTTACCTTTTCGCAGGGTCTTGGTAAACTTTGCCACGTTAAACCCTACACCATCATCCTCAATGGCCACGCTCAAGGCACCTTTAAGCTCTTTTATACCTACCCGGACATTCTTTGCTCTGGCGTGTTTTATGACATTAACCAACAATTCACGGACAACCCGAAACACTGTTGCGCTAAGCTCATGGTCGAGGTCCTTGGACTTAACTTTGGTGGTAAGCTTGTACCTGATTCCGTGCTTTTGTCGAATTTCCTCGGCTAACCACTGCTCAACAGCAGCCACAAGGCCCACCTCATACAATACCGGACTGCTCAACTCAAATGTCAACGAATGCACATCCTCCATCACCTTATCCAATACTTTGCACACCTTATCCAGTATCCCCATTGCCTCCAGCCCCATTGTCGATTGCATCGAAGATTGTAACTCCATCTTCGCCAGTGCCAACTCCTGACCGATGTTGTCGTGCACCGCCCTGGCCAATCGCCGCCTTTCGGCCTCCTCAATACGCAGCCTCTCCACAGCCAACGATCTCAGTTGAGCCTGATAATCAATCAGTCTCAACTCCGCTTTCTTACGTTCGGTGATGTCTTCCCCGGAGCTAAGGGAACCAATAACGTTTCCCTTATCGTCTTTCAAAACAGAGTTGTGCCAGGCGATTATCCTTTCATCTCCGGTTTTGGTTAGAACCGGGTTCTCATAGTATCGGACCAATTGAATCTTGCCCGTTAATATCTTCTCGTGAACAGATTTAACTTCATCTCTTATTCTCTCAGGAAGGAATTTCGCAAACCAATTCTTGCCGGTGATTTCCGCCTCTTCGTAATCCAAAAGCTCACAACCTTTTTTATTTATTAGCGTAACCTTGCCCTCGGTATCAATTGCAACAAGCATAACACCGGCTATATCAAGATATCTCTGTGCCTTGTCTTTCTCTTGGCAAAGTGCCTGCTCGGCACGTTTTCGCATAAGTGCCTCCACAAAGGCAACGGAAAGTGCCTCGATATCCTGCTGGTCTGCGAGGTCATAGCCGGATTTTTTGTTGGCCAGGCCAATTATGCCGAAAATCTCTCCATCATGTCTCAATGGAACGCCAAGGAAACTGGTAATCTTCGGATGGCCTGGGAGAGTTCCTATGCTGTCAGGGTGGGATTTAAGGTTATTAACAATAACAGACCGGTCATCTTTGAGAGCCATGCCCCAAATTCCACGGACCTCCATATCCTTAATCATCAATAACGCGTCGCTCTTGGGCATTTTGCACCTGGCCCATCCGGTATCACTAATCGCAGTAGTATTAAAACGATCAGCTCCGGTAAGCTCGCCTATAAAGCCGAACTTGCTGCCGGTCAGTTCCTCAGCTACCGCAAGACAAGTCTCTGCGACCTCCCCCTCTGTCTCACAAATCAAGCTTTCCCTAAGCACCCTGTTAATTCCATTTACAACGGCAGTTTGCCTCTCAAGCTGCATCCGGGCACGCTTGCGCTGCGTAATGTCTAATGTTGCCTCGACCACACCCGTAACTTCACCGGCTTTGTTTAAGACAGGATAGGCACGTATATCCCAGATTCTTCCATCCGATGAGGTTGTCTCACCGGTCTGTGGTCGTTTGGTCTCGATTGTTTTGACAACAGGACAATTTAGGCATGGCTCCCGGCGTCCGTGCCAGACCTCGTAACAGCGGCGACCCACGAGCTTTTCGGCTGGTTGTCCGACCGAATCGCTCGCCGCCTTATTCGCCCACACTATCCTCAAATTCTTATCAAGATAGACAATCAGCTCGGACAGTGTGCCTAAAATCAACTGTTTTTCGCTCTCGCTCTCCCGCAGGGCCTTGTCCATCTTATGTTTGTAAAGGGCCATCTCGATGATAGTGTGCAATTGCTTCTCGTCGAATGGTTTGGTTATGTAACCAAACGGCTCGGTTATCTTGGCCCGCCGGACCGTCTCGCTATCTGTATAAGCGGTAAGATATACCACAGGGATATCGAAACGGCTGCGGATTTGCTCAGCAGCGGCTATGCCGTCCATATCACCCTTGAGCACTATATCCATCAGTACCAAATCCGGCCCCAATCGCTCGGCCTTTTCGATAGCCTCTTGTCCAGTTGAAGCAATAGCCCCGACATCATAGCCCCGGCTTTTCAGCATTTCCTGTATGGCTAAGGCGACAATGATTTCATCCTCAACAATAAGTATCCTGGATTCCGCCATTTTATTGCACCTTATGATTATTGTTTGGAGCGGCGAATGTAATCTTAAATGTCGTTCCCTTCCTCTTATCAACTTCTATCGAGCCGTCTAATTGTTCGGTTAACATAACCACCAACTGCATACCCAGGGATTCGGTCTTTCTAAAGTCCATACCTTCCGGCAGACCTACGCCGTCATCTTTGACGGTCAAGATAAGTTTGTCGTATTCAGCCTGATGAAGTCCTATGTAAATTTGCCCCCCCCTGCCGGCCGGAAAGGCATATTTGAGGGAATTTGAAATAAGTTCATTAATAATCATACCACAGGGAATCGCAGTATTAACATCCAGTAAGATATTCTTGATGTCTATATTAAATCGTATTGAGTTGCCGGCGCCGTATAGGCCGAACAAATAACCCGTCATGCTGCGCACGTATCCGGCGAAATCAATCTTAGCCAAATCCTCCGATTCGTACAATTTCTCGTGCACCAGCGCCATCGACATGATACGGTTCTGGCTGTCGGCAAACACCTTCTGTGTGTGACTATTCTGTATGTGTCTGGATTGAAGATTCAGAATACTCGATATTACCTGCATATTGTTCTTGACTCGATGATGGACCTCCTTTAGCAATACCTCTTTTTCTCTAAGTGCCGCCCTGATTTTTTCCTCCATCCTCTTGCGTTCATTAATATCCGCCTCCAATTGCTGGTTGGCTGCCATTAACTGCTGCTCGCTGGCCCTTAGTTGCTGGTTCGAGGCCTGTAACTGCTGTTCACTGGCCCTTAGTTGCTGGTTCGTGGCCCGCAACTGTTGTTCACTGGCCTTTAACTGTTGATGAGCGGCCTGTAATTTTTCCTCAGCCTTTTTGCGTTCGGTGATGTCTTCAATGGCAAGAAGAACCA
>QNBT01000258.1 GCA_003644205.1 Planctomycetota bacterium
CAAAGGCTACTATTGTACTGAGCGCAGATATGGTTCTTTTCACCGGGTAATTCCTCTTTCGGCTGAAATAGATGAGAGCAAGGCCGAGGCGGATTTCAAGAAAGGTGTGCTCAAGATAAGACTCCCCAAGACTCCTGAGGCACAAAAGAGCCGAAAGAAGATTGAAATTAAATCCACATGACGTAAACAAGATTGTGTATCAGAAAAAATCCGGTTTTTGAAGGTACTAAAAAAGTATTTAAGTCGGTTGGAGTACTCCAAAGTTTCGGTCCATAGTGAATGAGAGATTAACTGTTATAGTGCTCACGATTGAGATTTCCTGTCAGCTCGCGGGCAAGCAGCTTCAGGACAATAAGTTATAATCTTACTCGCGGGATTTTTTCGCCCTGAAGGGTATAATTTTGATGTTTTGTCGATTCAGAAAAGGAGCTGAAAATTAACGTTCGACTAAAAGCACAAAAAAACAGTCGCGCGGAGTAGTTATATTGTGCGCATACTTCGAAAAAACATGACAGTGCCATTAGTGTCCGGTACAATAGTGTTCGGCACGGGATTTGCACCTTTAACTTACACAATCTGCTATTAGTTTTTGTCCTGGTCGTCAAAGAAACTTTTCGGTTTATGTTTTCTCCCATAACGCCCAAGAGGTCTTTCAATTTGTCCAAGACCAATCAAGATAAGAACTCCAATTAAAGTCGATGTAGCCGCAAGGCTGTAAAACCCTGCCCCACAGGCCATTCCGATACTTGAAACAAGCCAGATTGATGCGGCGGTAGTTAAACCTCGGACGCCGCCTCTATCCTGGATGACTGCGCCGGCGCCTAAGAAGCCTACGCCGGCAACGACCCCTGCTGCTATTCTTGCAGGCTCGCCCCCCATTTTTTTGGAGATTATGGTAAATATAGCTGCTCCAATACATATTAAAACGTTTGTTCGTAGCCCGGCTGCCTTACCGCTGATTTCTCTTTCCATCCCGATTGCTGCTCCAAACGCAACAGCTAAGATTATACTGATTATGTCGCTCGGCCAAACCATAGTTTTGCCCTTATCTGGAATTTCTAAATTATCGTTTTTGTAAGCACTTTTCCGCCATTCAATTTCAATATATAGTATTAGAATATGGTTCTAATTGCAACGATGCATCGCTGTGAAAGGCTGCCCTCGGCTGAATACGTCTTTCAACAAATCTAATATGATAGATTATCCGGTGATAAATTTGTCCAAGAGGCCTTCGACCAGTTCCATCGGCAGGCCCATAACATTTGTGAATGAGCCTTCGATGCGTTCGACGAATTCGTCGCCGGTCTCCTGTATCCCGTAGGCCCCCGCTTTCCCCTCCCAGTCGCCGTTTTTAATATGTTCGTTGATCTGCTCATCTGTGAGCTTTTTGGGATATACGGTTGTTATTGCTGTTTCAATTATCTCTAAGCCGTCGTCAATCCTGACCAGTGCAACAGAAGTTATTACCTTATGGGGTCTGCTAAAAATCATCCGCGTTATCCGCTCGGCGTCGGCAGCATCTTTTGGCTTGCCGACGATTTGCCCCTCGAAGTCAACAACCGTATCGGCCCCGAGAACGAGCAGCGAGCCAAATTCCTTCGCCACCGTACGCGCTTTTGCAAGACCAAGCCGTCTCGTGTGTTCTACTGATCCGACGCCCTCCAGGTCGAAGCTCGATTCATCGATGTTCGACTGTACGATATCGAAACGGTAGCCGGCCTTTATAAGCAGCCGTTTTCTTCGCGCCGAGGCTGAGGCAAGGATGAATTGTGTCGATTGGTCGCAGGACATGATTATTTTGCCAGACGCACGCGATAAACGCTCTTTTTGCAGAACGCGATATATTCGGCCTCGATTTGTTCAATGTCCTGGCCTATGTACAAGCTGAACAGCTTGGACGAGACAAAAGCATTAAAACGCGCAGTCAGCGGAATATTACGGTCTGCCGCTATTCGTCGCAACTCCGGCTCGAGAGGCCATTCGCCCCTCAGTCCTGCCATAAGCAGGTTCTGGTAGTTGCCTAACCTTTTGCCGTAGTCTTCTTCACGCAGAAATCGCACCAGAGCGTAGGCCTGGCTGTAAAACGCAAGCACCGAACCCCTGTCGTCTATCACGTATCCGGGATTCAGAGAAATAAGTTTCTTTAAGGGAATCATATTCTCGGTCAGAATCGTTCTTCTAAGTCCCCCTAATCGTCCCCCGTTTTTATGAGGTTCAAAATAGAAACGCCCTTTGTCGTATCGGCTGGTCTCGAAGAGTGTTGCGATACCTTCATCGAGCCAGCTCGGAAGTCGATACGCAAAGTGTCTGCTGTTGAACTGGTGCCAGCCTTCATGAGCGATAACGCTGAAGGTTTTTTTTCTGCCGATGTTGTATGCCACACACGCCCCGTTTAAGTAATACGCGCCCTTTTTGATTTTCATGTATGCCCGCCACTGGCGGCCGACAAATTTCTTCGTGAAATCTTCCCACTCCTGGCGCGAGCCGAAAAGATAAATGGTCAACCTTGTTTTGGTGTCGATAGGCTCCGGCAACTGGCTCTGGTAGCCCCTGTAGGCAGATTCCACAAACCCCGGGACCTGACGCAGCATCAGCGGGTCCAGTAGCGTTGTGTGTATGTCATAGTGCTCCGTAGTAATTGTGATACCGGGAGCATATTCATCCGACCAGGGCTCGACCTTCCTGACCGCAGGCAGGTCTTTAAGATACTCAGCCATACCCACAGGCGTAGCCAGTTTCGGCGTTCCCCCAACTCTGTCGGCCTGTGGCCCCTCGCAACCTGTGAGCAACAGAACGAATACGGAAGATATAATTGAAAGTCTTATAGTGGTCATGGTTATTTCGCAGGATTTCATCATACGTCGGCAAATGGTGCTCCAAAAACGTCCGCCGTGAAAAGATACACCTCCGTATCACCTTTTTCCCAGGCATTAGCCGATAAGCCCGCTTTATGAACGC
The DNA here is from genome assembly GCA_003644205.1 of Planctomycetota bacterium. Lineage (GTDB taxonomy): Bacteria > Planctomycetota > Phycisphaerae > Sedimentisphaerales > Anaerohalosphaeraceae > QNBT01. The sequence continues at coordinate 2,959 of QNBT01000258.1, forward strand.
AGCAGTTGGTCAGAAACTCGCGCTCGTTCCACCCAGTCTCCGTAGCAACCTGTGGAAGGAAACAGCCGGACATTGCACCGCATGTAATGTAGATACCGTCGATACCTAAGCGAAGGCTCAGTGGGTCCTCCGTCTTCTTCAGAGGCGACAACACGGATATTTCCACATCGAGTGAATCCAGTTCGGCTAAGGTAATAGGATCGGCGCCGAAACGCGGGTCCTTCGTCGCCGAGGCAACCGCCATCTCGCTGACAAGCTCGATAAGCGGTTTATCAGAAATGAATTGCCCGATACAACCGCGAAGCCGACCCTTGTTTTTCAGCGTAACGAAGCAACCGCACGCACTTAACAACTCCTGCTCATCCGATGTGGCTTCTTGGGGCCTTTGCCCCTTCACCGCTGCACCAACCGCTCCACGGGCTATAGTTAAAAGAATTCGTTCATGCTCTTTGTCCATAGTGATTTGCTAATCCGTAAAAAGATGACCTAACTTTTTCATACCGTATGCCAAAGCTGCTAACAATATTATAACCACTATCGTGGCTAAGTTGAAATATTTTTCTATCAACCGGCGAGCACGGGCGCCTAAAAAATAAAATAGCATCGCCTCGCCACCGAATCTCATTGTCCGAAAAACCAGGCTTATGAGTATGAATTTTTTTATCGAAACCTCCGCCATTCCGCCCAACCAACTGAATAACATGTACGGCACAGGCGTCAGGGCTGATATTGCTATGGCCCAAAAATCATATCTCCGGTACAGTTCAATTGCCAGATTTGCCTTGGAGCCGAGATGGACTTTGTCGAATAGTGCGATTACGTTTTCGCCGCCGATTGCTAATCCTAAAGAAAAGGCGATTGTGCCGCCGAGGATAGAAAAAAATGAGCACAACAGGCCGTATCTTATTGAGCGTTTCGGTTTTCCCAGACAAAGCCCTACCACCAGAACATCAGCGGGGATAGGCACGCAAATCGGCTCAGTAACAGCAAGGAGTACAAGTGCAAGCGGTCCAAATCGGGTATCCGCCCAGTGGACGACCCAGTTATACAAACGCCGGTGAAGATGCCACCACGTAACATTATCGCTTTTGTAATTTTTCATGTTTGCTTGTTTCCGGTACAGTTATTAAAATTTGATTCAGATCATATTAATAATGGGTCATGTTGTCAAGAAATGGTTAATCAGAATGGTGATGCGATTGGAGGCAAAGCCACAATTTAGTGAAGTTGAAGAAGGA
>QNBT01000259.1 GCA_003644205.1 Planctomycetota bacterium
CCCCAGCCCAATCCATGGGTTGTTAAGCTCGAATCGCTCGGAAGCTCCAGTTGACCTGCGGCTCACCGGCAGGAACCAGAAGTTGAAGTTCCCAGTTCCCTTTTCATAAAGCTTGGTGGGTTAAGAAGTTAAAGGAAGGACGTATTATTGCTGCGTGTTGCAAAAGGGGACCGAAAAGAGTAAAAATAAACCAAAAAACAGCTTGATTATCGGACGAATTTAGTTTATAATTAAATGATTATAAGATTTTTTCAAGGAGAAGTGGATGAAAAGAGCCGCCTGGATGGGCATCCTTATTTTCACGCTGATTGGATCGATGCCGGTTTGGTCGGATGTGCCTCTGGTGGATTATGTGGGTGCATCTGACGGTCAGGAGGATGACTACTTCGGTACATCGGTCTCTATAAGCTCGGATGTGTGTATTATTGGTGCGGACGAGGATGATAACGGTGGTGTCAATACAGGTTCAGCATACGTATTTCGGTTTGAGGACCCGAACTGGGTCGAGGAGGTTAAACTCACGGCGTTCGATGGCCAGGCCGATGATTTTTTTGGCGGTTCTGTTTCAGTTAGCGGGAATAATTGTGTGATAGGGGCGCATGGAGATGACGATAATGGCGAGGCCTCCGGGAGCGCTTATCTTTACTACTTTAATGGAAGCGAATGGGTCTATGAAGAAAAACTTATCCCTTCAGATGGAGCGGAACTGGACCGATTCGGGTGGTCGGTTTCCATATCGGCCGATGTTTGCTTAGTGGGGGCAAAAAATGACTATGACAACGGGAATGGTTCCGGCAGTGCATATATATTCAGATTTGACGGCGGGCAGTGGGTTGAGCAGCAGAAGCTGACAGCTTCAGACGGGGCGTCTTTTGACAATTTTGGTTGTAGTGTATCTATGGATTCACACGTGTGTATGGTGGGAGCGCGCGGAGATGATGGTTCAGCCGGAGCGGCATACGTGTTTAGGTATAATGAGCCAAACTGGGTCCAGGAGGCGAAGCTGGTGGCATCCGACCGGGCCGGGAATGATTGGTTTGGGACATCGGTAGCCATCGATGATGATGTTTGCGTTGTGGGAGCTGTGGGTGACGATGATTATGGGGAGCAGTCGGGGTCGGCGTACGTGTTTAGATTCGACGGTGATAGCTGGGTAGAGGAGGCAAAGCTGACGGCTTCGGATGGGACGTATTATGATGTTTTTGGTGAATCGGTTTGCATAAATGATGGTGTTTGCGTAGTATCGGCACCGAGAAACGATTTCGAGTCAAATCCTGCCGGCTCAGTGTACATATTCCGGTATCATGATCCTAACTGGGTCGAGGCGGATAAGGTTACGGCGTTTGACGGAGATGAATACGATTATTTCGGTTCTTCGGTTTCCCTTGACTCCGGGACATTGGTTGTTGGTGCGGACGGCAAGGATTGGGCTACGGGTGGGGCATATATGTATTCGGTCGAGATGTGTCCGACAGGGGACCTGAGCGGGGACTGCCTTGTGAACTTATCCGATTTTGCGAAGTTGGCCGAGGGCTGGCTGGCCGTTTATGATATGGACGATTTGGTCGTACTTGCACAGCAGTGGCTTGGCGGTGGATAGGGTTCAACGGGCCGGATTATGTGGCTGAAATTGGTGCGTAAGCAGACGTTTGTTGTGGCGAGACTCGGGGTGAGAAATTTTTTAACGCCTTACTGCCACTGGGTTTAGCTCAAAAATTGAAAAATTGTCAAGCTTCACTTTTTTCATACTTTTTTTGCCGTTTTTAGCGTTTTTTTAAGAAAAGCGGGCGTTTTTTGACCATTTTTGGCACTTTTTCAGGCTCATCCGGTTAGTGCGTCTGTCACAGCCGAAGGCTCTGCCTCTGCAACAGGCAACGGGCTTTAGGCGCCTACCCATTATTCGGATGAACCTATTTTTTGAGGGCGCCAAGCAAATCATCATTTACCTTAAAGCCCAGGTCCTTAGCAACACGAACATGATGGCGCGCCTGGTCAAGTTCTTTTAACATATAATAACTTATCGCAAGTCCGTTGTGAGCGGCACCATTTTTTGGGTCGAGCTTAATGGCATTTTGGTATTGGGCCTTCGCCTCTTCATAAAGCTCCATATTCGCATAGACCACACCCAGGTTATAGTACAACTGCGAATTACCAGGCTCAATCTCGATAGCACGCTTGTATATCTCGGCCGCATCGGAGTACATCTCTTTGGCGACATAAGCATTGCCGAGGTTCTGCAAAGCGGCAGCCATGCCGGGCTCAATTGCCAGAAGTTCCAGATAAGTGTCGATTTCGTCGTCCGTCCAGCCCAATTTATTGTATACGTTTGCAAGGCCGAAATAGGCACTCGCTTCAGAGGGATTAAGTCTGATTGCGATTATAAATTGTGCGACTGCATCTTCGAGCCTGCCGCTGTCCAGATAGCCGTACGCCAGGCTGATATTGGCACCGAAAGAGTCAGGGTCTATCCTCAGTGCTTTTTTGTACTGGGCAACGGCGGATGTATAGTCTCCTTTGGCCCTGTAAACTTCACCCAACTGTCTGTAGGTCTCGCTGTCGTCCGGCTTGACCCTGATAGCTGTTTTAAGTTCAAGGATTGCTTTGTGGTAAGACTTTTGTCTTCGATAGATGTTGGCCATATTTCTGTAGGCTTCCAGGAAGTCGGAATCGAGCTCTATCGCCTTTTTGTATTGGGATATCGCTCTGCCGAACTCGCCCGTCTGGCTGTACGCGTTGGCAAGGTTGTAGTGTGCTTTCGGGTCATTGCTGATGACATTCAGACCTAACATATACTGCTGGATAGCGTCCTGTGCCCAGCCCTTCTTAAGGTACATATTGCCCAGGTTTGTATGTGCCTCGGTTAATGATGGATTTATGCTCACGGCCCGTTCCAGTTCTATAATAGCTGTGTCTATCTCGCCGACCGCACTGTAACTGTTGCCTAAATTGTTGAAAAAGCAGCCTAAAGTCTGCCGCTTCGTCAGATTCTTCATATATACACCGTCGGGAATCTTCGGAGGCTTGAATTTCTCAAGATAGTGCTTATCCGGCGCCAAGGCTCCTTTACTGGTCGTCTCTATATTGAATTGCCTGTGCCCATCGTCATACCTGACGAAGAAATGCCCCGGGACCACCACGCCGTACATCGGCAGTCCTATTCTTTCGGCAAGGGCAAGGTACAGCACAGACAGACTCAGGCAGTAACCGCGTTTTTCGTCGATAACCGTGTGCAGAAACAAATCTTCCGGGTCGTCGGCGGTTTCAACCGGTGTAAAGCCTAACTCGTCAAAAAGATATTCATTTATTACAGGTATCGCATGCTGGTCTTTGCCGATACGTTTTTTTTCAAGCCGACCGAGAATCTCACGTGCCATGTCGTCTATTTTGTTGCGATATGCGTGAAATGTCCTGCGCGTCCCCCACTCGCGCGAAAGAAGGAGTGCAGCCGTGCCCAAATCGATTTCCTCTTCCTCAAGAGTCAATATCCTGTTCATCGAGTACATATTCAGGCCTAATTTGCCCTCGTTGGCCAACCGTGAATATGCCCCCGCCGGACACACAAGCCCGGATAATAATAAAATTGCAAGTATGACAAATCTCTTTATCATCTTATATAGCCTTCATTTACTTCTCTTGCCGGCCCGCATAAGTTCACTCCTCACTTCTTCGGCCGTCATCCCGCAAATCTGAACTCTTTTGGCCGGATTATTCTTTCCCGCCACAATGCTGACGGCATTTTTTTTCACTCCAAGTCGTTTTGCTAAAAACTCGATAAGACATTGATTCGCCTTTCCCTTCTCCGGTGCTGCTGAAATTTTTATTTTCAACATCCCGCCTAATTGGCCCGCCATTGCCGTCCTGCTCGCACCCGGCACTACCTTAACCGCTACAATCACCCCGCCATCACAATCTGTGATGTCCAGACCAGCCATATCTTATACGTTTTCCCGGATATTACAGCCCACGGCGAACTGCACATACCGTTCAATCTGCTCGCCTAATTCACTGAGCGAATCTAATTGAAAGTCCTCGTAATGGCCGGGCACAAAGTCTCCGTCTAAGGCCTTTTTGAATACCCTGACCCGTATCAGGGGCATTTTGCCTTCCGATTGGCTGAAATCCGTGTTTTTGTGCTCGGTCAGCTCTACGCGCCATTCCTCACTCACAAAGACCAGGCACTTGCCCGTATA
>QNBT01000260.1 GCA_003644205.1 Planctomycetota bacterium
CGCTCAGATTCACGAACAGTCGCATCTGTTCTTCTCCCACAAATTATCATAATGACTTTGCGGAGTATGTTATCAAAATCACCCTGTTCGTGTCAAGTGCCGAATATTAAAGGTTTTAGCCGGCCAAAATTATGTTTATCGGACGGATAAAGCCGCATTTTGCACAGTTACCCCCTGCCCACTCAACTATTTGATTGCCCAACTAATATCAAATCTGTTTCTCTGCGCTCTGGTATAGGCAAGAGTGCCCCACATGTAGGACAATCGCTTCGCTCAAGTCCGCGTTTCTTGCCACAGGCTGGGCAACGGGTAACAGTTGTGTGGTTTAGGGCAAGATATGTCAAAAAGCCTGCTAAGTTAAAAACAGCAACAAATACAAGCCAAAATACAAAACGGCCCCACGATGTCCGCCTCGACCAGGCGTGCCAAAATGCGGCGCATACCATAAGTACTATCGCGCTACAGTGTAATACCATTCGAGTTGCTTTATAATCCCGTGTAATTTCAAATGTTAGAGCATACCACGGGCTCCGAGAGTAGAAATCAAATTCATCAAGCCAAGGGTCACCTCTAAAAAAACGATATGCCGGATTGAATAATGGTGATGAAACTGCGGTAACGAACTTTTTTGTTTTCCACCGCACATCGTCTGGTTCATTCCACGATACTGTTACCTTTTCAGCCAGTGGAGGACGTTTCCATTCAAAACGGTTGATAAATTTTAAGTTTCCATCCCGCTCAACCTCATATAACTCGTACCACATTCTGTTTGATTTGGATTTGGTTCTTTCCCACCAAGCTTTACGGAGCCGATATTGACGTGGTGCAGGCTCCCAATCTGAACCATAGTGTTTTAGGAAGATTTTATCTTGGAGGGCGGCTATCTGATTACGTCCGCCCTTCCACTGGCGGGGTACGTTAATTGTCAATCGTTCTATGGGGTTACGAAACACAAGGATGTGCGAGCCTTTTTTCGTAGCCACATAAATAAAGTTGAGCAGCCTAATGTCAGGTTTAGTCGTTTCAACCTGCCAATTCTGCCAGGCAACTTTCTCAATCTCGTCGTCATGAATATCCAAAAGGATTTCTACTTTGCGCTTTTCAAAGTCAATTTGATAGATACGATTAGTGGTTTGCCACAACAGTATCGGAGCATGATGATCTCTGTAACACCAATCCACCACTCTATTGAATTCACCGAACGGCTTTGCCTCTTTTTTTATTTCTGTAAAACCTTTTGAACCTGCGTATCCGATTTTTCTACCTTTCCAGTCGAAGCCGATAAAGTAATCCGGTCCCGGCTCATAGCGCCACCTTTGAATAATCTGCCTTTCTTCATCTATAACTGGGATAACTAATGTTCGAGAAAATCTCGATGTAACTCCCTGCAATTGATTCATCAGGGCCGCGCCTATACCACCTTGTAAAAATTCGGCCCATGACAAATATTGGTACGGATTTTCACCTCCTTTGCCGTCCCAGAGCAAAGTTTCGTTTGCGTCATACACATTTACAATCTTTAAGAACCCTTTATACTCCTGCACAGTCTCTATCAGGTGGATAGTGCCGTCAGGGAGGAACTTCTTTTGCATATTATCTATCCGCCATCGCTCCTTCTGGATATCAGTTAATTCCGGCTGTGGCGGTTCCGTCCGTTTCTCCGGTGTTCCGAATACACCGACCATACCAATAATAGCGCCTTGCAGAAATAATACGGCAATTAAAAATATTATCAGCGTCATCAAAGTTTTAGCAGGTGTTGATATATATCCTGTCAGATTTTTTAATGTCATATTCATAATTCGGCTCACTTAAAATTCCCTGTTCAAAAATGTGTGAATAATCTGGGAAACCAGTATCACAAGAGAAACGATTATCGTTGCAAGACAAAGGGCAAGACCTGTTTGCAACAAAAGCAACATGTATATGCATGATGCAAACACAAGGCCAAACATTCTGGTGATGTACCACCTCGCCGTGCTAAGGGCTGAAAGGACAGTTCCAAGATACACAACCAGTCCTAAAGATATGAATATCCATCCCTCAGCAAAGGTCCTTTGTCTCAGCGGCATTTGGAACAGGCCCGGTTTTGAGGCGTACCAACAAAACAGCGTCCAGATAATACCGCAGCTCAGGATTAAGGCTATTATCGCCGCGGCGAACTTGCCCAACAGTATTGTGGTCCTCGATACCGAGCGATGAATTGTAAATGCCCATGTCTTTAGAAAAGAAGGGACTAAGAACTGCCTCACGGCCAATACCAGGCCAAGACAACAAGACGTATATAAGAGCAATGCTCCGATGTCCCGCAATGGCATCTCTTCGCGGAAAGTATCCATTCGCACGAAAGAACGCGGTGATATAGTAGCCGGCTCAGTAAAACCTCGACGCTGGCGAGTGTATTCACCGATGAAAATAGCACCGCAGAAAACCAATAGAAAGGCTGCCAGGACAATCCAGGGCAGTGTTTCACAAAGCTCTTTTTTAAGAAGTGCAAAGAATCTCATTTTATTTCCTCCCATTGAAACAAGCTTCTATTTGTATCCGGGGCAGTAAATTCAATGAACTGGTCCTCTAAGTTCATATCTATGTCCTTATGATAGGTCGCTCCCGCCGATTTAGCCCAGGTGTCTATTTGCTCAACGGTTGTACCTATCAAGGTCAACTCAAGTTCTTTTTCGTTTTGTCTGGAGTGCAACAGGCCGGGAATATCAACCTGGCCGGGGACTGCCTCGGCAAAGTTGAATCGTACCTTCTTAACCGCCGCCCGGAATTCCTCCAATTTGCAATCAGCCCTTAATACCCCCCTGTCGATCACAGCTATTCTTTCGGCCACTCTTTCAACATCGCTTAAGATATGACTGGAAAACAGAATTGTCCTTCCCTGGCGCTCGATATGCTCTGTCATTCCCTCTAAAAACTGCCGCCTGATTGCCGTATCAAGGCCGAGTGTGGGGTCGTCCATAATCAAAAGCTCAGGATTCGGAGCCAACGTAATAGCGAGCGATACCTGCGCCCGCTCGCCGTTAGACAGGGTCTTGATCTTTTGCTTCTTTGACAACTCGAAATAATCAAGCATATCGTTGAAGAGTTTGTCATCCCACGAGCCGGGGAAAAACGCCTGCTGGAATTTGGCCAGCTCGCCGATTTTCATCCATCGGTACAAGCGGTGCCCTTCGGTAACATATCCGATTCGCTGTCGAATCTGCGGTGTCAGGTTTTGGCAATCGCAACCCAAGACTGTTGCCGTCCCTGTCGTCGGCCGAAGCAATCCCAACATCAGCTTGATAGCGGTTGTCTTGCCCGCCCCGTTTCTGCCTAACAGGCCATAGATACAGCCTCTTGGCACCTGGAGATTCAGATGGTCCAGGGCAAGGGTCTTGCCGAAATACTTGGTGAGATTCCGCGTTTCAATCACTATATCATTCATTTCTTCCGTTTTCCTCCATCTGGTTTAGTTCCAAATTTCCTTAATCTGTCTTCAAATGTTCTGGTTATATCATGTTCGCTCAGGCCGATGTTGAGTGCCTGCGTAATGATATTGTCTATCCTTTCGGTGAGTATATTCAATCGGCCGGCGTCTGCATGGCGCAGCTTTGGGTCGGCGACATAGGTGCCGGAGCCGGTCTTGGTGTTTACCAGTCGCTGCTGCTCCAGGATGCTATAGGCCCTTGCAACAGTATTCGGATTAACGACCAGTTCGCCGGCAAGTGTTCGTACAGCAGGCAGCTTATCGCCGATAGAGACCTGGCCGGTGGCGATTGCCCTGCCGACCTGGGCAACAATCTGAGCGTAAATCGGCTCATTCGATCCCGGCGATATTTGTATCCAAAGTGCCATCTCTTTGCTCTTTAACCCTTCAAAGTCCCGTTTTCAATTTTCATGCAAGTACACAATGTACTAATACGACTAATACATTATGTACTATTATTCGTCATTTTGCAAAAAAAATCTTGAAAATTTCTGTTTTTTGACGCTTCACGCGGCATCCCGCATCATCTCGTCATACGTAAGTTCTTGTTAATCAATATGTTAGCCGGATTGAGGCCGGAGGAATATATCAATAAAATATTATTAACGTCCCAAAGTTTGGGGGTAATCCGGTTATTCCCTTTCCAAACAAATAATCGCGTTTAACGCTTTATCAGCTACCGGCAGCATAACAAACCTGTAAGTTCTCTTGTGCCC
>QNBT01000261.1 GCA_003644205.1 Planctomycetota bacterium
CCTACTCGGCCACCTCCGGGCAGGACATTATGTACTCTCTTACGAGGTCCATATCAGCTATGGCAACAGCGACTTTATCGTCCGCAGCGCCGTAGTATGCGTACAATTGGTTTGTTGCTTCCATAATCACTGCGCCGCTAATGAACGTGACATCGTTAACATCACCGATTCGCTCATATTGCTCCTTGGGCCCGAGGACCCATTCCTCGCTTCTCCTCAAAACGCGCCAGGGTTCTTCAAGGTCAAGAAGGGCTATCCCGATTCTGTAGAGCTGGCTGGCTGAAGTTGTGCGAACGCCGTGGTAAAACATCAGCCAGCCTTCGGGCAATTCAATAGGCTGACACGCAAGCCCTACGCGGGAGCCGTCCCAGTATGCCGTTCTGGTTTTCAGCAGGATTCTGTGGTCGCCCCAGTGCTTCAGGTCCGGCGAAAGGCTCAGCCAAATATGGGCCTCACCTCGAACAATGGGCCGGTGAATCAAGGCGAATCGCCCGTTGAAACGTCTGGGAAACAGACACGCGTCCTTGTCCTCCGGCGGCAAGAGGCCTCCGAGGCGGGCGAAGGTATGAAAATTCTTCGTAATCGCAAGCGACACAACAGGCCCGCTCTCGCTGAACGAAACGTAGGTAATCGCGTATTGCTTCTGCTCTTCGAGCCAGACAATTCGCGGGTCCTCAAGGCCCCATTTTTCCTCCTTGGTGTTCTGGTCGGCCTTCATTGTAGGCTCTTTGTCGATGACCCAGTCGGTCAGACCGTCATTGCTGCGTGCACAGGTCAGATGGCTGAATCCGCAAAGCTCCTCTACGCGGTTGAGCAGCAGTATCCGGCCGTTGATTCTAACGGCAGCGGGATTGAAAACGGAATTAATCGGATAAGGCCAGTCATGGGGCGTCAAAATCGGATTGCCCTCGTAGCGCTTAAAAAGCGTCGCCGCCAGGTTTGCACGGGTTGAATTCATAAAGTAACTCCTCAGTCCAATAATTTCGCAAGCTATTTTTCGGCAGATGCCTCTTGGTAAATTCGGCAAAACCAACAAAATTCTGAAAACTAAATTATCCGTACCTTAAGTGTCAAGAACAAAAGTTTAACACGCTCTTTTTTACAGATATTAGCCTGTGATTATAGGACTTGTGTGGTTCTGAATTTACTCCGAAACAGCCATCTGCGTTTCGTACAGGTTTTGGTACAAGATACAGTCGCGACTCAACTGCTCGTGGCTTCCCTGGGCCACTATCTGTCCGTCATCCATCACAACTATAGTATCTGCGGAAATCACAGTGCTGAACCTGTGTGCGATAACAAAACAGGTTCTGTCCCGCATCAGGTCAGATAAGGCCTGGTGAATCTTCGCCTCGCTGTCGGCATCAATCTGGCTCATGGCTTCATCAAAGATGAGGATGGCTGGATCCTTGAGGATGGCCCTTGCGATAACGATGCGCTGGAGCTGGCCTCCGCTGAACCCGGAGCCGTGTTCACCGATGAGGGTGTCATATCCCTGCGGGAGTGGTTCGATGAACTCGTGCGCAAACGCCCGTTTTGCTGCGGCGACGATTTCATCCATTGTGGCGCCTTTTTTGCCGTAGCCGATATTGGCGGCTATTGTATCGTTAAAGGTTACCACTTGCTGTGTTACCATGCTGACCTGGTCGCGCAGACTTTTTAAGGTGCAGTGGCGAATATCGCAGCCGTCGATCAGTATCTGGCCGCTGTCAGCGTCATAGAACCTGGGAATAAGATTCACGAGGGTGGTTTTTCCCGAGCCGTTCGGCCCGACGATAGCAATAGTCTGGCCGGTTGCAACCGTCAAATTGACATGGTTTAATACGGGACCGTCACCTTTTGGGTAGGTGAAGGTGATATCCCTAAATTCGATTTTATCTTTCAGGGGCGCAAGTTCGATGGCATCTGGATTTTCAAATTCGACCGGCTGGTCAACAACAGTATAAACCCTTTCGGCGGCGGCGTTGGCCTGCTGCACCTTGTTCCAGACATCGCTGACCTTGCGAATCGATTCTGCAGTTGTGCCTAAGAGGACCAGGAGCGTGAAAAAAGCACTCGGCTGCATGTTGACGCTGGCACTGAATATCCAATACGCCCCGACCAAAAGCGCCGTCGAGCCTGCGACCATGCCTAATACCTCCATAATGGGACCGGTAGCGGCCTGAACCTTAGCGACACGCAGTATTTGCCTTAGAAATCTGCGGTTGAGTCCCGAATAAGCCAGGACCTCGTGTTTTTGGCGGTTATAGACCTTAACGACGCGCAGGGCCTTCATAACCCCCTGGAGTTTGCCTAACATCAGGGCGCTACTGATGAGGGAGCGCTTTGTGGCCCTTTTAATCTTCTTCCCGAGCGAGCTAAGCAGCCAGACGGTTACAGGCGCACAACCCAGGAATATCAGCGTTAGCTTCCAGTTAATCAGAGCGGCACAGGACAGTGTGCCGAGAGCTTTTAACGGCTCCCGCAGGGTTTTGCCTAACAGAACCTTAACTCCTCTTGCCGTTACAGAAATATCGCCTAATAATCGGCTGATAGTGTCGCTTGTACCCTCGTCAGAGAAATAGCCTACGGGCATATCCATCACGTGTGCAAAGGCGTCCTCTCTCAGTCTGGCTGCTGCAACCTGCACAACTTTTTCAGCAAGATAACCTTGATAGAATCTTGCAATACATCGGGTGGTGGTAACGGCTGCCATGAGCAGTATTATGAATACGATGGCGCGTTTTCTGTTGCCTCTGGTCTCGTTGCGCGGCATGAAGCTGATTGCCCGCTGTGCCAGGTCAGCGGCTCCTATCCGGACATTGTCAATTATAGATGGTTCAGCTCTGGCCAAATTCAGCGTTATGACTTTATCTTCGGTGGCGCCTTGTTGATTGTCCCGGCGCAGTCGCAGGGTTATTGCGCCTTCGGCCGGGGCGGTGGCGAGAGTCTCAAGCAATCTGGCGGAAGGCACTTTGTGGGCATCTTCGTAAGACAGGTCGGTTCCTGCGGCAACGATTTTGTCACCGAGCTTCAGACCGGCGGCCTTGGCCGGGCTGTCATCTTCGACATCGCTAATAAGGAGATAGTAAGCAATGTCGGCGTTGGTTTGGGTGAAAGAGACGGTGTCGGGCACATAAAAATCCATGCCGAACCTCCAGTGGCAGGATTTTCTGTCAACCCAGCCGTGAAGGCCCTCTTCACCCATCATTACCTTCAGCAGCGGCATAATCGTCATAAAGCTGACCGAAAAGAGAATCGCTATCAGCACGGCTGTTACGACGATAGCCACCAGCCGGGGCCATTGCGGCCAGACGTATTTGAATATCCGCCAGAATGATTTCATCATTAAATAGGTCCGGTTCCTGCAAAAAACGATGGTGAGACGATAGCATACTGACTGCGTACAGTCAAGTGCAAAGTGGCGACTTGTAATCGGCAAGGCGCTTTTGCAGTTTGCAGTTTGAGTTTGTAAGCAGTTTCTGATTGCCGAGAAGACGAAAATGTCCTAAGCTATTAGTGGCATTAGAGTTGGCTGCTCATACCCGTGGGCGGTGGAACCGGACGGTCTGAAAAACGTATAGACGGGTAAGATACATAAATTGATAATATATGTTTTGTTGAAAGGTGATGGTCTCATGCGGCAGCGGACGGTCATAATCACAATCCTGACGGCAGTTTTCATTTCTTTTGGCCCAATTGTATCTATCGCTTCAGGTCTAACCGAGCCGGTTGAAGTGGCAAGATATGAACGCCAATATTCTACCGCGCGTGTTGAGCCGGCGCGGATGGGAGACAAGAAGGGGATAGCAGTAGTGTTCGAGGGGACAAGCGACCTGCACTTTTACGCTAACCAAGACAATGCCCCAGGTGGATACAAGCTCAGCGTGGAAGCGAAATCCGGAGATGTTGACTTTGGCGAGGCGGTATTTCCCAAATGGGGCTCGTTCCGTGACCCGGCCTTTAATAAAGATATCGAGGTCTATGTCGGTAAATTCGAGGTTTTTGTCCCGATTGAATCCGAATATGCAAAAACGCAGCAGGCCGATGTTCAGGTAAAAATTTCGGGGATAGCATGCACGAGTAAGGTTTGCCTGACACCTTTCGAGCACAAGCTAAAAACGAAGATGGATTTTAGCGAGGCGGATTCGTGGCGCCGGATTAAGGCTGCCGTCGAAGGCGGAGCCGAAAAGGGAGAC
>QNBT01000262.1 GCA_003644205.1 Planctomycetota bacterium
CTTCAAGAGTCGTGAAAAAGGGACTAAAATATTCAGGAAATCATGAGCCAGGACAGATTAAGAACCGCTATTTTGGGTCTTAATGACAAAGGCCAACAATTGCTGGAAGCAGCCGGTGAGACCTGTTTGTTCGACATTGTTGCCGTCGCCGACGCCGACGCCGAACTTGCAGAAAGAATCGCACACAGATACGAAGCCGCGGCATTTGATGATTTTCGTCAGTTAGTGATACAAAATCAGCTTGACGTCCTGCTCGCCGCTGCCCCAACGTACTTGTGCGATGAGCATATGCGGGCGGCAATGAAAAAAAAGTGCAACATATTGAAGCTCAATCCCCCAGCCATCGATTTTGAGCAGACCGCCGAGCTGGTGCGATTAGCGAAAAGTGAAAAAGTTCGCTTTGTTGCTGCGAACAGTCATAGATTCCGCCCGGGATTTTGCAAATTGACCGATTATTTAGAATCCAAAGATACTAAAGATATTCATCTTATTACGGCTGTAAATCATCTGCCCACCAGCTCCGAACATACCGAGCGCCAGCGTTGGCTCAGCGACCCCCAGCTTGCCGGCGGCGGGGTGTTACTCAGGAATTGCTACGAGTTGTTCGACCTGATTGTCCGCAGCTTCGGTATTCCACAGCAGGTTTATTGTGTCAATACAAACCAGGCACCGGACAAACAGCAGCGTCTCTCGATAACTGAGGACACTGCTGTTGTGGCAATGAGATTCTCAGATACCCTCGTCGCAAGTCTTATCGCCAGCAGAGTTTTCGGCCCGCCCACCCAAACGCTCCGGATGCACAGTGAAAACGAATTTTTGTCCGCCTCAGGGGCCAGTTTAACAGTGTGCGACAACCAGGGCAATATTATCGAGCAGTTCGAGTCGGGAACGAGCGAAAGTGAATCAACGGCAAAAATGCTTGAGAACTTTGCGCAAAATCTGTTATTGCCCGATAAAAACGAGGCTGCCGGCGAGGAAAGCATCACATTGAACAGCATGGCGGTGATTGAAGCGGCATATTTGTCTGGGCGTACTGCCATGTCCGAGGAACCGGCAAGAATTCTTGATATGGTAAAAAAATAGTCTATAAATATTTGCCCGACAAGCACCCAAAAAAAACGGTTGGCAAATTGAACCTTGCCCTTTATAGCCCGAATCACCGGCTTAATGAGTTTCGACCTCGAAAAGCGGAGTGATACGCGAACCGTTTTTTTATAGCTTGCAAGTCTCAAATGACAGGGGTATAATTTACAACTCAAACTGACCGATGGCCAGTTTGGGTTACAAATTAACTCGTAAGACTGCCGTTTTTACGGTAGCTGTCCCAGGTACTCCGGTTCTGCCGGCCTCGGCTACCCCGGCAGACAGGGACTTTGAAAGTGAGGAATGGGGCAGTAGTTTTTGGATTGTAAGTTGTTTTTTGGGCGTCGAGTTGATATAATGGAATCCGCAGTCAATAAAAGCTTGCGTTGGTGGCTGTTGCCGGCTGTGGTTGCAATTGCTCTACTGTTTCTCGGTGAGGGTTTAAGGTCTGCACCGGGTGCCGGCAGCGTCCCCGACCCTCGAGCGGACGCAATAATAGTTGTGCCCGTCCAGTTGGGCCGTGACGCATACGGCCTGGTGATGGTTGATACCATCGGTAAGACCCTTTGGGTCTATGAAATCAGCGCTCGAGCGCCAAAAAATCAGTTGAGACTCCTGGCGGCAAGAGACTGGCAGTACGACCAATTGCTGACCGAGTATAACACCGGCGAACCGAGACCAAGCCAGGTCAAACAGCTTCTGGAAAAACTGGATACGCCGCAAAAAGTCGAGCGCCGGACCCGGCGGGAGCTTGAGGAATTGGCACAACCGGCAATCGATTGAATTGTGTATAAGAACATAAATGCAAGGAGATGGTTATGGCGGGTGAGTATTATAGTCTTGAGGAAGTAATAGAAAAGCTCGGTAAAAACGAGCAGCAAATCAAGGCTCTTGTCGGCAAAGGCAAGCTGCACGAGTTCCGCGACGGGACGAAGGTACTGTTCAAAATCGCGGAAGTGGATGCATTGGTTTCCGAAATCTCTCAAGTGGATACCGCCGCAGGCGCGTCCGGAGTCGAGTTGCTCCCGGATGATAGCGGTGCGGATACCGAACCGGAAGCCGGTCTCACGGCGGGCATTAACCTGGGCGACCTGACCGGTGCCGATACGACTGTTGGCACAACCGGCATCAATGTGCTTGGTGATACGGATGACGAGTACAAGTTGGCCGATGACAGCCAGGCGGAAACGAAGATAGTAGAGTCGGAAGGGTCGGAGGATCTGGGCTCTCTGGATGGTGACCTCAGCATGGACAGCGTAGGGAGCGGCTCGGGGCTTCTGGACCTGTCGCTACAGGCAGACGATACATCGCTGGGTGCGGTTCTGGACGACATTCTGCCGGCGGCGGGCGAGGGCGCCGCAGTAGCCGCTGTGGCCGAAGAAGCCGATAAGATTTTTGACGAGGCCGAGCCTGAAGCGGTCGAGCCTATTGAGCCTGAGCCGGTAATGGCCCCACAGTACATCAAACCCCAGGTCGATAAGGCGAGTAATTCCTTTGGAATTGTGCTTTTTGTGTCGCTTTTGGTGATGGTTTACGCAGCTATTGTCCTTCTCGCAGGCTCCAGAGGTATAGTGCCCACGATTTTCAAAAGCATCCAGGGCATAATTTGGTATATCCTGATCGGCATAGCTGTGGTTGTGCTGGGTATAGTCGGCTTTGCAGCTCTTCTGGGTGGCAAGAAGAAAAAGGCCCCATCCCCCCTGCTCTACCAACAGCCGACAGAAAGTTCTTGAGCTTGTGTTATATTGCATTTTTTGGCATATTGGTTTTTAATAGGGCCGGTAGTCGCAAAGCAATTGGGTTTGCTTGGGAAACCGTAACCACAAATCTTGAAAGGATAGAGTAATGCGAAGAGCAGGATTTTTACCGATGGTGCTGGTCATTGCAGTGGCAATCGTGACCGGCGGTTGTGTTGCTCAGCAAAAGTTTGACGAGGTCAGGGCACAGAACCGGATTCAGCAGCAGCGTATAACGGACCTTGAAGGGCAGCTTGCCTCTTGCCGGTTACAGTTGGATCAGTCCGTTAAACAGTTAGAGACGCTTCAGAGTCGAAACAGTACCGACATTGGCGCAAAAGACGCCGAAATTGCCGCGCTTGAAAAGGATATCGAGGCCAAGAAGGCGCTGATTGGGCGGATGCAGGCTCAATTGCTTCGCAGCGGGGCCGCTCTACCGATGGAGCTTAGCGTGCAATTGAAGGAGTTCGCTGACCGTAACAAGATGGTTACATTCGATGCCGCCAGCGGAATGCTGAAATTCGAGAGCGACCTTCTGTTTGAGTTGGGTTCCGACAAGGTCGCGCCCGAAGCAGTCGCCTCGGTCAAGGCGCTGTGCGACATAATGAACTCAAAAGAGGCCAAAGACTTCGACGTGGTAATCGCGGGCCATACCGACGATGTGCCGATAAAAAAACCGGCGACCAGGGCAAAGCATCCGACAAACTGGCATCTTTCGGTACACCGCTCGATTGCCGTGCTCAACATCATGACGGCAAACAAGGTGGCTCCGACGCGGGTAAGTGTGAGGGGATTCGGCGAATACAGACCAATAGCACCGAATAAACCCGGCAAAAAAGGCAATCCCGCAAACAGACGTGTGGAGCTTTATATCGTACCGTCCGGTACGTGATGATGGTTCGGTTAGACGGTTAGACGGTTGGAAGGTTAGACTAAAGTATGATGGAAAGGACGCTAATCATCATTAAGCCGGACGCCGTCCATCGGCACCTCGTCGGCGAAATCATTTCTCGCTTTGAGGCTAAGGGCGCTAAAATCATCGCGGCAAAATTCATGCACATCAGCAAACAACTCGCCCGCAGGCTCTACGGAGTCCACAAGGACCAATCCTTCTTCAATGAGCTGACCGACTTTATCACCTCCGCCCCGGTGATGGTAATGGTATTCGAGGCCGATGAGATTATCGCAACGGCCCGCCGGATGCTCGGCCGAACCTTCGGATACGAGGCCGACCCCGGCACCATCCGAGGCGATTTCGGCTGCTCGAAGCGCTATAATCTTGCCCACGGCTCCGATTCGGCCGCCTCCGCAGAGTTCGAGATAGCCCTGTTCTTCACCCCCGC
>QNBT01000263.1 GCA_003644205.1 Planctomycetota bacterium
CTTTATTGTATAGTAGTTTGCAATTGTTGAAGCGAAAGATTAATCGCGCCCGGCATCGAACCCGACGTTTTTATGTTGATGCTTCTACCGAACAGTAGTAAATGAAATTCGCTCTGGCTGCGAGCCAGACAAATGTGAGGCGCACTGACACGGAAATACGACTCTTTTGGTATGAGGTAGCTTATGTCAACAATCACTAAGAAAGAACTTATTGACCGAATTGCCGAAAGCACTCAGGCTAAGCGCGTGGTGGTCAAGCGCATCGTTCAGTCCTTTCTCAGCGAGATTGCCAAAGAACTTGCGGCCGATAACCGCCTCGAATTCAGAGACTTCGGGGTCTTTGAGACAAGGACCAGGGCAGCGAGGGTGGCACAGAATCCTAAAACCCTCCAGCGCGTTCAGGTTCCCGCCAAGAGAACGGTGAAGTTCAAGATGGGCAGGCTCATGAAGCAGAAGCTTGCCTCACCGGTTCCTGTTGGTGATACGGAGTAATTTAATATATATTATTCGAGAAGACTCTGGTAGTCGCTCCGAACGGGGGGCGATTTGCAGCTAACAGGTCTATGCGGTTTGGGTGCAACGGCAGCGACCGATTGCCGGCAGAATAACCGACTCCACAACAATGCCAACGCCTGGATGCGGATTCACAGCTCAAAAATGGCCCCTCAGACATATTCGTGCACAAGTGGTCAATATGCGGTTGATATATGATAAATTGCGCTCCTATGTACCATAAGCTTTCGCTCCTCCTTAAAGCGGGCGTGCCCATACTGCAATCACTCCGTAATGCAACCAAAACCTCAAAGGGTAAAATCCGAAGGGCTTTGTCAGTTGTGGCTGATTCCGTTTCGAGAGGAGACAGCCTCGTTGAGGCAATGGGCAGGCACCCGAAAGTATTTATGCCGCTGGATGTGATTCTGGTCGGAGCCGGAGAGGCATCCGGCAACCTGACTGATGTGCTCGAGTTCTTGTCTCGGTGGTACGACTTTAGAAATCGTCTGAGGCGAACGATTGTCTCCGGAATGGTCCTGCCGATTTTCCTTATACATTTCGCCGCCGTGATTGGCCCGGCTCCGGCATTTATTCTGAAGCAGTACGGGGCGACACAATACTACATGCAGGCAGCGATAATCTTAGGTCTGTTGTATGTGCCCACCACTATTATTCTGGCGATAGTACATCTGACGCCAAAGACCGGTCCGGCTCGCTTCATGCTCGATGCTTTTAGCCTGCGCATACCAATTCTTGGTCGTGCCATCAAGTATCTGGCACTCAGCAGGTTCTGCAGGGCTTTTATCATGCTTTACAAAGCGGGTATTCCGATAATTGAGTGTGTTGAAGTCGCCGGCGGCGTAACCGGTAACGCTGTGATTACGCGTATGGTCAAAGGCGGCGCCGATAGCGGACGGGCCGGCAATTCGATTTGTGCCGGATTTTCGAGAAGATTGCCGCCCGACCTTCTGAGTATGTGGCAGGTCGGCGAGGACACCGGCAAACTCGATGAGGCTATTGAGCCAATCGCCGATGAATTCGCCGAAGTTTCGGAACTGCTCTTCAAGGAATTAGCCAGGTGGATGCCCAGACTGGTCTATTTTGGTATTTGTATCATAATGGGGTACCAAATCATCATGGGCTGGCGCGCCATTTACAGCATGGAGGTCTATCGGTAACGATTTCTACCCTTACAGGTTTGGAAATTGGGCGTTTGGACAGAAGGCGACAATTAGGGGCGAGCACCTTGAAAAATTACTTGTTCACAAAACAACAACGACTGACGACCAATGAGCAGTTCAAGGCTGTTCTGTCGCGTAAGTGCTGTGTTAGCAATGAGTTATTCAGATTGCACGTCGCGGCGAACGAATGTGGCCACCCCAGATTAGGTGTATCTGTTGACAGAACTTGTGGTTGCAGCGTAGTAAGAAACCGGTTAAAACGCCTGGCGAGGGAGGTTTTTCGATGCCAGCAACATCATATTGGGGCCAATATCGACTATTTATTAATATTCTCGGCCAAAATGTCGAAAAACTCCAAGTCAGCCAAACAACACATGTTAGCCGGATTGACACTGCAACAGTTGACCGAGTCGTTTCTAAAATCGGCAACGCTGGCAACTAAGAAACTGACTGCCTCAGAGGAGCCCTGAATGAATATTTGCTTTTGGCAGATAAGTTTTACTCAATCGAAAAACCGCCAATTGCTAATTAGTTGACCTGGAGCTGGTTTTGGTTAAAAAAAGTGGACTTATGCAGATAGGTCAGGCTTCAAAACAGGCTGGAATTTCCCGCCAGACTCTGCAATACTATCTGATGTTAGGCCTGATGGAACCTACCGAAAGGACGCCCACAGGACGGCGACTTTTTGATGAAAAGGCGGTCGAAAGGATTAAGTTGATAAAGAGACTTAACAAGAGCGGTTACCCGCTTCGTGCGATTAGAGAACTGTTCATAGAAGGTCGCTCCGGTGAGAAAGGATTAGCGTAATGCCTGATTACAATACATTGCAGAGAAGACGGAACACGATTGTAGGCGGCTTTGTGATTATTGCCGTAGTTGCCTTTATAGCCATGGTGTATAAATTCCAGGAGTTGCCTACTATAATGGGTCGGCTTCGTTCCTTCCAGATAATGGTCAACTTTCCCAACGCACCCGGCGCACAGGAGAATACTCCGGTTCAATACTGCGGCTACCAGGTTGGTCGTGTAATTGACGTATCTCCCCCTTTTCTCTACGAAGACCAACAGGGCAGAATCTATCACCACATAAAGGTTACTATTGCAATTGAGAAACAGTATGTCGATATCCCCTCCAACGTTGATATTCTGCTTATGAGGCGAGGGCTTGGCAGCAGTTATATTGAATTTCAGCTTGACCCTGACAGGCCGTTAGAACCCTTAGACCCGACTGACCCTAAGACAATGTATCTTATGGACGGAATGGTCCTGGCCGGAAGTATGGGTATGAGCAGCGAATTTTTCCCGAAGGAAGTTCAGAACAAAATCGAATCATTGGTTGACTCTATCGATACCTTAGCCAAAAACATCAATGACATTATAGGTAATGCCGATAACAAGGCCAACATTAAGCACACCTTGGCCAACGTGAATGCTCTGACCGGCCAGGCTACAAAGACACTCGAATCGATACAAGGCTTCACCGACACGGGAAAGAACGCGATTGAAAACACAGCCGACCGGCTGGATGCAACACTTGCCGAGTTGCAGATGGTGTTAGCCAAGATCAACACAGGCGACGGTACCGCCGCGAAGCTGTTGAACGACGGCCGGCTCTACGAAAACCTTCTCGACACCACCGAGGAACTGAAGATAACCTCTCAGCAGTTGAAAATTATCACCACTGATATTAAAGAGGGGAAAAGAGAGTTAATAAAACTGTTTTAATCCCGCCCGGTTGGAAATATCCCCCTTCATTATCGGCAGAAGAAAAAGGCAAGTTCAATAAAAACGGGAGAGCCTTTTCGGGCTCTCCCTATTATCATGTGGCTCTTTCCATTTTTTCTGTGGGTATAGCTTCTCGCTCTTTGTGCCTGCTTACGCTCTGCCTTGTGTGCAAAACCTCGACCTATGGGCACGCCAAGGTAAAGCTAACCTGGCCTGTTAGGTCATTTCACAGAGCCACAAATTTCCAAAAAGCCAACAAGAGGTAGTATCGGCAAACGTCATCAGCCCCCTTGATTTTTTCGGAAGTATTTTTCTCTCCCTTACGCACGCCTGCGGCCCAGGTTTCCCCAACCCCCTAATTTCACAAAAAGCCCCGACTTACAACAATCTAATCCCTGCCTGTTTACACCCTTATATTACCTTATGGGGCCATGTACCTGCGTGTACTTTTGGGATAGGTATTTTCCTAAAAAAGCGTGCACAATCTCGATTGACCGATAATCCCTCCCTCACCGAGCGCACAATGCTTATGCCCTTATGGCCTGCCATGAGCGAGCTGGATATCACCAGAAATGGCGTTTGGCAAACGCATGACCTGAGCCGGATTTAAGATACTTTTCGAAGGCGTTGTTCTATAAGCGTTTTTTAGCAAATGCCCGACCAGAAGCACTCTTAAGATATTTCTCGAATGCAAGAGCTCTCTCATTGTTCGTAAAAGCAATAGCCGTTTTGACTCGCCAAGGAACAAACTTTGAGGTATGCAC
>QNBT01000264.1 GCA_003644205.1 Planctomycetota bacterium
AGCATAAAACGCAGCGTAGATATGCGAGTGACCGTCAATTATGTAAAGACTCTTTCCCATAGCGAACAACTTTATTTGTCTTTGCTCTGCTCGTCAAGAACAGCTTGTAAGTTTCTTCTGGCCGCGGGATAATCGGGTTTTAGCCGCAGGGCCTCGGTGTAATTTTGAATCGCAAGGTCATACTCGCCTAACAGGGCGTATGCACGGCCCAGATTATTGTAGGCCACCGGCCAGTCCTACCTGAAACGCAACACCTCTTTGAAGCACTCAACGGCTTCTTTGAGCCTGTTCTGTCTGCTAAGTGCCACGCCCAGATTGAGCCGGGCCTCCAAATACCGCGGATTGATACGCGCGGCTTCGGCAAAGTTCGCAATGGCTTCAGAGACCAAACCTTTTTTGAGCAGCACGTCCCCGAAATTGTTGTGCATTATGTAATTGTCTTCGGTAGCCTCGACAGCACGCTTGTAAAGTGTATAGTCATTTCGCCAGTATCCAACCTGGGCGCGGGTGCATATCACAAAGATAATGACCACGAAGCCGACCAATACACTTAATACGAGCTTTTTGTAGCGCCAACCGGCCAAGAGCTCTGCCGTGCCCCAGGTAGCCATTATGAACAGTCCTATGGACGGCAGATAAGTATAGCGGTCGGCCATGGCCTGGATTCCTACCTGCACCAGACCGATGACCGGCACCAGCGTTATGAGAAACCACAGCCAGCCCGTAAGAAAAAACGGCCGTTTGCGCGCCGCATAAATTACAGCAATGGATATAGCAGCTAACAGCACGAAAGAAGCTACCGGCTGCCACACGGGCAAACCTTCGAGTCGAAGGGGGTACAATACCGCCAGCCGAGTTGGGTAAATCGTTTTACCGACATATCTGACATAGGAAACCAGGGCATTCAACAAACGAAACCTCAGGCCAAACGCCGCCATAGGCGCCATTGCCCTGCCGCTGCTCTGAACGACAAAAGTAACGACAACCGAGGCCGATGAAAGGATAAATAAAGGAATCTTTTCAAAAACCAAACTGCCCAAAGATGCAGCGTGGCTGTCGGAACCGGCTGACTCGATAGGCATTGAAGATTCGTGTTGCTTTTGGCCGACACGTTGGAACCGTCCCAGAGGCCAATAGTCTAACAGCAGTAACACAAACGGAAGAGTAACCAGCATAGGTTTGGCCATCAAGCCAAGACAAAGAAACAGTGCCACCAGCAGATAACTCATCAGGCACTGCCGCCGGACGTATCGTAAGTAAGCAGCCATGGTTAACATCCAGAAAAGACCACTCAATACATCCTTCCGCTCGGCCACCCACGCCACGGACTCGACGTGTACGGGGTGCAGCGCGAACAGCGCTGCCACAAATGCGCTGCGCCAGAGTAAGCCGGTCATTCTTCTGAATATCTCAAACAACAGCAAAGTATTAGCGATATGAAAAAGCAGATTTACAAAATGATGCCAGAAGGGGCTGTGCCCGAAAAGCTGACAATCCAGCATGTGGCTCAGCCAGGTCAGCGGATGCCAGTTGCTCTTGTGGAATGTAGTAAATGCCCACTCAACAGAATCGAGACTCAAACCCGCCTGCACCCGGGGATTGCCGGTCACGTATTGGAAATCATCATAACTGACGAAGTCGCAGGAAGCAACCTGCTCAAAAGCAACGACAACCGCCAGAACCAGGGCCAGGCAAATCAAAAAAACATGCAGTTTTTCCGCCATAAACGACAGTATAGGTTTCTTTAATAAAAAGCGTCAAGCAATTTATGGCTATGAACAAAAAAGATGTGTAGTATCTGCTGTGTCGGGACTTAACGATTGTAGCCTGTGCCGCGATTTAACCGGCCACCGGGACCGACACCGGCACCGGGCGACACAATCCCCCCACGACGAAAAACTACATCATTCTGCAATGTTTGTGCGGAAATCAGCCGTTGTTCAAGTGTCCGGAGGGTCATATTCTGCGGTAGCGCGCCAGGCCAGCGCCGCGCCAGCGCAATAGCCTTGTTATATCCAATTATCAAATCATTCAGAACAAGTGCTAATTCGTCCCGCAGTCTGAGCGTGTCAACCATCGGCTCCGACCTGGTCACAATCTCAGTTTCCCCTCGGCCGCGCCTGCGCCGAATATCACCATCATAGCTGTAAATGCGGGAAGACCTTCGACCGGAGCTGTCGCGGCGATATTCACGTTGTCGTGTATTTTGCAGCTCCTGCTTTTCCCTCTCGTTCAGTTGGCTCTCCAGCTCGTCAGCCCTTTTCTGCAGGTAGTCTATCGATGCAAGTATCTCGCCGAGGTTGCGCCTCGCGGCGATGAATTTGCGTATGGTCTTATCCACCTGGCCGCCTCTAATCAGCTTTGCGTCGGCTGCGCCCATGTCGGTGAGCAGCTCCGGAAGTGAACCGACCACTTTTTCGGCTATCCCGCCGGCGACCGCATCACTCGGTGTTAAGGTCAATACCGCTTCGGCGCCTTGGCCTGTAGTACGTGTCAGGCTGCGGACTATGGACTGGTCCGGTCTCCTGTCGGCTCTGTTGATAAATGACCTCTTGCCGTTCTTGTCGGCCACTTCAATCACCTCGATGCTCCTGTCTAACATTGCCATGGCAATGGCACCGGGACGATTATTCTGCTCGGCAAGGGCGGCGACATAACTATTATAAGCAGATAAATTCTTCGGGCTGTACGTTTCGACGGCGCTTTGAGGGTCTTCATGGCCTGTTGCCATACCGACAGGTGGCGCAACAGCGCCCATTACCGCTTGAGGTGCGATGTATATTTTATCACAGGCCAGCGCCACAGCCGTTGCAGCAGAGTATGCCCCGCCGTATGTGCCACCGCTGATATATGCGACTGTCGGGCAGTTAAAGGTTTTTGTGATAGTAGTCGAGATATGTTTCATGTACTCGCCGCGGCCGCCGGGATTGTCAATCTCGATAACTATAAACCTTGGCCCTTTGTTGGAGGCATCGACTATCGCATTTGCCAGCGCCTCGGAGACCGCCTTGGACAGAAGCACTTCGGCCTGCTTGGGGGGCATTACGATCACATTATTACGCCGGCCCCTGGCGTTGGGCGTAACGTCATACTGCCCAAGAACGAGCGGCTTGAAAGTCTTCAGGTCGGCGTTGTAAACGCGTGTGCGATTGCCGATGCTTTTTTGCGTTGCAAAGCCGTTGAAAACCTCTCCGGTTTCGCGATGCTTGAACGTGTCGGCGCAGCAGATGGCGGTACACAATATAACAACCGTTGCAAGAGTAATATGTCTGGTCATTTTAGCCTCCGCGATTATCTTATTATCCCTTTATTACCGTATGTAATATTCTACGCTAAACGGATGGCATAGGCCAGAAAAAAAACCAAAAACCCCCGTTTCAAGGGTGCGCTTCATATTTGTAGGTGGAAAAATGCCCTCCAAACGGTCAAAATAGGGAAAAAGTAAAAAACAACAATAACCTATTTTGTTAACGAAGGGCATTGCTATGGATACCAAAATTTTAGTATCGTCCCAAAGTTTGCCGATGAAATACTATCGGGGAAAAAGCGTTTATCGCCTCAGGGCTGACAGCAGGTAAGAAAACGGCTCCGAGCCCCTCACGTCGGGCAAAAGCAAAGGGTTTTCCAGACACTTCCTGTCGGCGGTCGAAAGGTCGAGTTGGTTGTTCGAATTCCCCGGCTTCAGTGCAATGATTGCGGAGCAATCAAACAGTCTTGTCTTGCTTTTGCCGATACGAAAAATCATTACATGAGAGCACTGAGATGAATACGTTCGTTTGCTCGTCTCGGCGTAGCGAGCCGTAGCCGGGCACGCGCCGGGGGTCATCTGTCGTCCGGCCGGAGATTAGGCTTGACCTGCGGCCAAAATCGTGGTAAAACTGGTGGCGTAAAATTACAATGAGAACCTTAATTTAATACATTTTTTTGAGGAACCTGAAAATGGCGGATTTACAGGCTTTGGCTGAGGCGGTTATCAGCGGCGACCAAAAGACGGTGGAACTTACAAAGGCGGCTTTAGATGAGGGCATCGCACCGGAGAAAGTGCTTGAAGCAGGCTTAATTGCCGGTATGAACATTGTCGGGAAGCGTTTCAAGGCGGGTGACTTTTACATCCCGGAGGTACTCATCGCAGCCCGCGCGATGAAGATGGCGATGGAAG
>QNBT01000265.1 GCA_003644205.1 Planctomycetota bacterium
CCCGAAAAAGCTGTTTCTGGTCAAAGGGCACTGTTTTGAGCATTTGTAGTTTGGTAATTCGATATTGTTTAGAGTTTTGATATTAGGATTTAGGATTTTCGGTAAAATGTTTATTTTATTATTGAGTCCACTCTAAAAACACGCCTTTAGGCGGCTTGTCTGAAATATTGTCGAGGCGCAAGCAAACAACAGATTTTGTCCCGAATAACCACTTTTCGATGCACATTTTCACTATGCATGGCAAACATGCACGGCAAAATGCCACGAAGCAGGTTTAACAACGCAAAGAAGTTATGTTAGGCCGTAACTTTCGCCGTTCAGGCGGCAGCGATTTTATGTTTCTGTTTCGCTTGCCAAGAAGATAATCCGACCTGTCAAAATAATATGTCCGCTTATCACTTTGTTGTTTGGCAGGACAACTCCTGCTCGATGGACATTGCTTACAAATCTTGGCATCAAAACATGCTTTGTGCCGCGTCTTTGTTTTTTGTGAACTGACAGATTGATGAGGACACTTGACTGTATATTCTTCATCGGACACTTCTTCGATTTCCATTGAAACTTCCGCCTTACGACCTCGCACCGCAGTTTGAACATGAGTGATCTCGAGTTCTTCCATTTTTTTGTCGTTATCTTCACTGCCGTAAGCACCGTCAGTATGCAGTTCGTTCAGATCCGGAGTCTTTTCTTTGATAGGCTCAATTCGCTCGTTAAGTATCTTGCTGTCATCGGTATCGTTGGAACAAACAGCAACATCGGTTATCAAATTCAATTCATTGTCGGGATTGGCCGTCTCTGTAACATTGACGCTTTGGCCTCGGCAATGACGACCATTCTTTTTACGGTAAGTAGCATCTATATCATCCGGCGACCGAAGTGTACTGCCATTGAGTTCTTTGCCCGGCTTTACTGTTACCTTATTATCGACGATTGTAAAATGCTCAGTGTAAACACGCTCAAATACGCCGAAAACCTCAATATCTTTGTAGCTTTTCTTTAAGGCTTCATAAAGCTTGTGGTATAGTTGGCCCAACTTTTCCTGTTCATGCGGTATCTGTTGACGTTGCAGATTATAAATGTATTGGCCCGATGACTGCTTTATATAAGGATTGAGAAGTTCTTTGAATCGTAGCTTGTCTTCATCGCTTAATATGCGATGAAGCCTGATCAGCATCTCAATTAAAAGCTGTGTTCGACTGTAACTGCGAATATTGCTCATCGCCATAAAAGAATCGCTGCGCTGGATATTGGTCTTTATCTTGAGCGTCTTCAACTGCTGCTGCGTAAGCGAGTCGAAAACTCGTTCGAGCAGGTTCTGGCCGGTTGCAACAAAATGAGAAAGCAGTCTGTTCTGGAAGTTAAAGAAAGTCGCGGGGCAAAATGGTGTATCCTCCAGCGTATCCAGCCCCAGGGCTGTGCGAATAAGCAGGTCGAAATCAATGCGGTCAAATAACTCTTCAGTCGTCCAGTTGTTGCGGTACATCAATATTATCGAAGCCACAAGAGAATTGACCGGAGCGTTTGGTCTGCTGCAACTGTCTGAGTACAATACCGAGAAATCTTTCTCGTTTATCTTGCAAAAGACAAACTGATAAAAGTCATATTCTTTCGATTTCCTGAGCTTTTTGAGCTTGGCTTTCGACAGTTGACTTGCGATACCAAATAAAGATGGCTGCAAATGTGAGGTGTTTTTTCGGAACATCCTTTTCCTTTCGTAAAAATGAGCATTTTTATCAAAAGCCATCATACAAAATTTGCTATAAAAAACAAGCCAAAACATGCTCGTATTGCAATATTCTCAGCCTTTCGTTCGCTACCTTTTTAGAGTGGACTCATCATTCAATTATCAATAAAATTTCAAAAAAACGTCATCCTTTGTCATTCCCGCCCCGCATCGTAGTGCGGGATAAACTCCAGCGGGAATCCAGAAGAACTTTTTTGAGAAGAAACGGAGGTACAAAATGACTAAGAATGTAACAAAAATCATGATGACTCTTGTCGTAAGCCTTGGCGCAGTATTTTTCGCAGGCTGCCAAGGCGAGGCCCAGCTCGGCTCAGCCCTTGGCGCCCTTGCCGGAGCCGGCATCGGGCAATTAGCCGGCGGGGACACGGAAGCGACCCTGATTGGAGCCGCAGTAGGCGCAGGTGCCGGCTACATGTTGGGCAACGAAACCGACAAAAAGGCCTCAGCCGCCGAGCGGGACGCAATCCGGTCTGACCTAAGCAGCACTGTTGTGTGGATTACCAACAGCAACGGCTCCCGGGTTCCCGTCAGATTAGCCAAAAACGGCCCGGCTTACATCGGCCCAAGGGGCGAGATTTACAACCAGTTGCCGACCCAGGACCAGCTTCGACCTGTGTACGGCTTTTAGCTTTCGGGGCGGCACCTATAAAGAGCTCTGCGTTAAATGGCCTTTATTAACTTTGGTGTCCTGCAAGAAAAATGGATAAGGTTTCGATACAGCCAACCAGCCATGGGATGTACGCCTCATAAGAAGCGTTATAAGACCGGGCGGGGCGGGCCTGAACAGGAAGAAACGCTGCTGATTGCTACCGATATATTCGATCTGGAAGCCGATGTTATTGCGTGTATGCTGCTCAGTTTATGGACCGGAAGAAAACCGACTCTACGAACTTATGAGATGCTTTGCTGGTATTTCACCGGCATGGCCGATGAAGAAGAACTGCCGGCTCATATAACCCGTCTTCAAAAACAGGATTGAGGTTTCCTCCATTATTTACCGGTGGGCCTCGGCCGGCCTCGACTGCTTCAAAATACCTGGATTCACTCTTTTTGGAATTCATATCTTTAACCCCCATTATTGAAATGTCATTATATCAGAAAGGCCGGGCCGTGTCAAGGATATATTAACCCGATATTAAGAATCTGACAAAAAACCTTTTTGAGTAGGTTTTTTTGGCAAAGAAGTTGTAATTATAGGACGCATCGGCGTTTTTTTCGTTGTGGAGCAAAATTTTTCCTTGGTCAGACTGACCGAGTATCCCATGATTGCATTCGTTTTTGTGGAATTGTTTTGACGGGCGGCAAAACGGCGATTATATTGCGTGGTTTATCACGGTTGGGTAATTGTAAGCGGGAGGTAAGTCTATGGATAGTGGTAAAATTATTGCAGAAGGCATAACTTTCGACGATGTGTTGTTGCTGCCGGGCAAGAGCGATTTTGTGCCCGCCCAGGCCGACACATCGACACAACTAACGAACACTATTGGGATAAATATCCCGATAGTCTCAGCGGCGATGGATACGGTTACCGAGTCGGCCCTTGCGATAGCATTGGCCCAGGAGGGCGGCATCGGGGTTATCCATAAGAATCTGAGCATTGAGGTGCAAAAGAGGGAGGTCGCCAAGGTCAAGCGGTCGGAAAACGGGATAATTCAGGACCCGGTTGTGCTCAGCCCGGATGTGTCGGTGATTATGGCGCGCGACCTGATGGCCGAGCAGAACGTGTCGGGGATACCAATTGTCGGGGGGGGGAAATTAGTGGGGATACTGACGCGTCGGGACCTGAAATTCCTGAAGGATGACTCCGTCAACGTGGGCAAGGTTATGACCAAGACGAACCTTGTGACCGCCCCGGCGGATACGACTTTGGAACAAGCAAAGGAAATCCTTCAGGAGCACAAGGTAGAGAAGCTACTCCTGGTTGATAGCAAAGGGGAACTGGCCGGCCTGATAACGATGAGGGATATCGGCCGTTTCCAGCAATATCCGTTAGCGGTAAGGGACAGTCGCGGCAGACTGCGTGTGGGGGCTGCCGTCGGCGCGCACGATTATGAGCGGGCAGAAGCCCTGATAGACGCCGAGGCGGACATAATAGTTGTGGATACCGCCCACGGTCATTCGCGCAACGTTATTGAGACGGTCAAGAGGATTAAGAAGCAGTACGATATCGATGTTATCGCCGGCAATATCGCCACCGCTGAAGCGGCATTGGATTTAATAGATGCCGGCGCCAATGCGGTCAAGGTCGGTATCGGGCCGGGTGCTATATGTACAACGAGGGTAATCTCCGGAGTCGGCGTCCCCCAGGTGTCAGCGATAATGAACTGCGTATCGGTGGCAAAAAAGCACAATATCCCTGTCATCGCCGACGGCGGCATACGTCATTCCGGCGAGATAACCAAGGCAATCGCGGC
>QNBT01000266.1 GCA_003644205.1 Planctomycetota bacterium
ACCGCCTCCAACACCATGCGGTCTCTTACAATCATCACGGCGGGAATAAACAACATGGGTTTGGCCAGCACAGACAACGCCGCGAACGAACACAGGTGCGCGACCCAATCCGGAATTTGCGACACCTCCTCTGCGCCAAGTATCACCGATTGAACTATCACTAAAATTACAAATGACATCCCTATGTATATAACGCCTAAGATAATCTGAAACCGCAGCATCCGCCAGAAGAACAACCTGCCGATGCCGACAAGCTGGGCCGGCTGCTGCGGGCTGGAGCCTTCACTATAAGCAGTAGCCAGGAATCCGAGATAAAGCATCTGCCATACAATTGCGAAAAGTGCTGTGCCCATTCCCACAATGAAATCTGCGGGCCCAGGCAAAGCGGCCGAGGGAGTTTGCTGCACCACCGATGCCCGGCCCACAATTTCTTCGAGCAGGACCATCAATCCCGCCTGCAACAGGATAACCAGGGCAGTCTCCGGCCAACGCTTCCTGAAAATTTCGATTACACCCGACACAACATATCCTTTATCGAACCACTAACCACGAGGAAGGTTTATTCGGCCGCTTCAGCCGCGGCGAGACCGCTCGCCGTGCTGGCGCACTGTCGCAGCAGGCGTCTCGACGGGTGCGCGGCTCGGCTTCTGTTCACGAATCACGAATTACTATTGGTGCGATGAATCGCACCCTACTTACCGGCTCCTGAAACTTACATTCCCGGCGCCGACAACTGTTTCCAGGTCTCTGCGCAGGTTCACATCGGGCCTTACGCACAACTTCTTATCCGCAACGGCCCAGACGCGAAAACCCGCCGTCGTTTTAACGCTCACACCCACGGAACTTTTGCCCCTGTGTGCAGAACAGATACTGCGAATACGCGAGACTTTTTCGGGAGTCACATTTTCAGAGCCAAGGTGAATCCACACCTTCGCAGCCAGCTTGTCAAACACATCATCGATGCCAATCAACTCCTCACAGATAATATTCGGCGCCTCCCGTCTGCAGTCCACTTTCCCACTGACAAACAAGATGTTGTCAACCTCCAGCATCTGTCCGTATTCACTCAGTACACCTGAGAACACCACCACCTCGCAGTCACCCTGCAAGTCCTCTAACGTAAATACCGCCATTTTTGAACCGGCGTTACGACCTTTTCTTGTTACAATATGGCGAATCTTTGTTACCATTCCGCCGACGACAACCTCACGTCCCTCCTCAATATCAGCCAATTGCCTCGTATTGGCGGTCGAATACGCCGCTAAGGTAGCGGCATGCCGGCTCAGAGGATTCTTCGTTACGTAAAAGCCCAAGACATCCTTTTCATAAGTGAGCATCTGCATCTCAGGCCACGGCGCCACGTTCGGCAGTGTCTCGTAGTCTTTGCTGAAGTCCGCCTCTTTGCCGAAGCCTTCGAGTCCGAAGAGATTCATCTGCCCGACCCGGGCGTCCGATTGCACGTCCGCGCCTATCTGCATCGCTTTGTCCAGCGCCGCGGTCATCTGCGCCCGGCTTCCGCCCATCCTGTCGAATGCACCTGCCTTGATTAGCGCCTCAAGCACCTGCTTGTTGGCCGCCCGCAATTCCACGTTTTCACAGAAGTGGTACAGGCTGTGGAAACCGCCGACTTTCTCGCGAGCAGCGATTATCTGCTCAACCGCCTTTTCACCAACGCCCTTTACCGCAGCCAGCCCGAACCTGATAAGCCCCGAGTCCTTTTTGTGGTCGTGCTCTTCGCTGTAAACAACCGTGAAATCTGAGAAACTCTCGTTGATGTCGGGGCCCAACACCTCGATACCCATGTCCCTGCACTCGTTGATGTAATCCACAACCTTGTCCCTGTTGCCCATTTCATACGTCAACAGCGCCGCCATGAATTCGACCGGCCAGTAAGCCTTCAGGTACGCAGTCTGAAAGGCAATAAAAGAATACCGCGTTGCGTGGCTCTTATTAAAGCCGTACCCGGCAAACTTCTTAATCAGCTCGAATATCTCCGATGCATCTTGTTCTTCGACACCCTTGGTCGTACAGCCCGCAATAAACCGTTCCCTTTCCTTGGCGATGGTCTTGAGCTTTTTCTTGCCTATCGCCTTAATCAGCGTATATGCCTCCCGCAGCGGGATGTCACCAAGACGATTGCATATCCGCATTACCTGCTCCTGATAGACCATAATCCCGAAGGTCTCTTGGAGCCCCTCCTCCATAATCGGATGCTGCACCTCCCATTTGGCTCCGTGCTTGCGTTCTACGAAATCATCGATTAGCGCCATCGGCCCCGGCCGATAGAGCGCATTTGCCGCTATCAGGTCCTCGAATCTGTCGGGCTTGAGCTTCATCAGCAAATCCACCATCCCGCCGGATTCAAACTGGAAGATGCCTTTCGTCTTGCCGCTGCCAAACAGCCCCAATACCTTGGGATCCGCCAAATCGATGTTCTCAATATCAATTTTCTCGCCGTGCAGTTGCTGGACAAGTTGCACGGCCCGCTCAATCACGCTCAGCGTCCGCAACCCAAGAAAATCCATCTTCAAAAGCCCCACCTTTTCGACCAGCGGGCCCTCGAACTGGGTGATAAGCTCGTCCGAATCGGGTGCTTTGTAGAGCGGCAAAAAGTTCGTCAGCGGTTCATCGCTGATAACCACCCCCGCTGCATGTACACTGGCGTGTCGTGTCAGTCCTTCCAGTTTCTTTGCAATCTCAATTACCTTTGCCGTCCGTTTGTCTTCGGCACAGGCCCTTTTAAGCTCCGGCTCGATACGCAGGGCATCATCAAGTGTTATGCCCAGGGTTGCGGGCACCAGCTTTGCCAGTCTGTCGGCCTCTGCAAGGGGGACGTCAAGCACCCTGCATACATCCCGTATCACGGCCCTGGCCTTCATCGTTCCGAAAGTAATAATCTGAGCGACCTGGCCGTACTTGGCGCGGACATAATCGATAACTTTGCCCCTGCCATCCTGACACATATCAATATCAATATCGGGCATCTCGTCCCGCTCAGGGTCCATAAATCGCTCGAACAGCAAATCGTACCGAATCGGATCAACATCACAAATCCCGAGGCAGTACCCCACCACCGTCCCGACACCGCTGCCCCTTGCTCCGACGGGAATACCGTTTTTCATGGCGTAGCTGCAAAAGTCCCACACGATAAGAAAGTAACTCGAAAAGCCCTTGCTTTCAATCACCTCCAACTCTCTATCCAGACGCTCCTTTATTTGTGGTGTGATTTTGCCGTACCTCTTCTTAGCCCCCTCGTAACATAGTCTTGTCAGGCATTCTTCCGGGGTGCTGCCGTCTTCGGGTACGAAGTTCGGTGCGTGCCGGGTCTTGAGGTCCAGCTTTACATTACATCGCTCGGCGATAGCTAATGTATTATCGCACGCCTCGGGCACATCGCTAAAAAGGTCCCGCATTTCATCACAGCTTTTTAGATACACATCCGGCGGGTACCGCATCCTGTTGTCATCGGTGGTTCTCTTGCCGGTACTTATGCAGCAGAGTACATCATGTGCCTCATAGTCGTCGGCATTGAGGAAATGAACATCGTTCGTAGCCACCAACCCCACCCCCATCTTACGCGCCAGGTCTATCAGTTCGCCGCGAACATGGGGCGCACCGGTGTCTTCGTGCTGTTGGATTTCGATAAAGAACCGCTCCGGGCCAAATATCTTTAAGTAGCTTTGGACGGCTTGCTCGGCTGCGGCCTTGTTACCGGCCGCAAGGGCCGAGGCAATCTCACCGTTCAGGCACGCACTCGTACAGATAAGCCCCTCATTAAGCTCGGAGAGAATCTCCTTGTCGATACGTGGACGATAGTAGAAACCCTCCGTGAAACCTACAGTCGCCAATTTGAGCAGATTATGATAGCCGGTGTTGTTTTCAGCTAACAATATGAGATGAAACGAGGCATCCTTGATGCGTACTTTTTGCCTGTCGAACCGCGAGCCGGGCGCAATATAAGCCTCTATGCCTATAATCGGCTTGATTTTCGCGCTGCGGGCCTTGGTGTAGAACTCGATGGCACCGAACATATTGCCGTGGTCGGTCATCGCTACCGAGTCCATGTTCAGCTCTTTGCACCGGGCAAACAGCTTGTCGAGCGCAATAGCCCCGTCTAAGAGTGAATATTGTGTGTGCAAGTGAA
>QNBT01000267.1 GCA_003644205.1 Planctomycetota bacterium
AACTCAAAACTCAAAACTAAGAACTAAAAACTGTTTGTTACACTCTTCTTCTTTTACGAGGCCGGCATCCGTTGTGAGGGATAGGCGTAATATCCTCTATTGACGAAATTCTAAGACCGGCCTGCTGAATCGCGGATATCGCCGATTCGCGCCCGGAACCCGGCCCCTTAACCTTAATCTCTACTTCACGTACTCCGTAACGCATCACCGCGCGGGCGCACTTCTCCGCCGCCCTTTGCGCCGCAAAAGGCGTACTCTTTCTCGACCCCTTAAATCCGACGGTGCCGGCGGAGTCCCGGCAAATCGTATCACCGTTCATATCCGTAATGGTGACCAACTTGTTATTGAACGTCGCCTTAATATACACTATTGCACGTATAACGTTTCTTCTGACTCCCCGCCTAGTACTTCTGGTACGTTTAGCCATTGGCACCACCTATCCCAAAATCTAAAAAACCAACTCTAAAAGCAACCGCTACCTCAATTCTTTCACGCCTTTTTTGCCCGCGACAGTCTTCTTCTTTCCTTTTCGCGTCCGTGCATTGCTTCGAGTCTGCTGCCCGCGCACCGGCAATCCACGCCGGTGCCGTATCCCTCTATAACAGGTTATGTCTCGCAGACGAGCTATGTTCTGCGAGACCTGGCGCCGAAGTTGGCCTTCAACAATACACTCACGGTCGATAATCTGCGTTATTCGGCTTACTTCATCTTCTGTAAGTTTGCCGGCCTTGACCGTTTCTTCAATGCCGGCCTCCTTCAAAACCATGTCGGCCGTGCGTTCACCGATGCCATGAATATACCTCAGTGCCACCCGTACCGGCTTATTGTTTGGAATATCAACACCAACTATACGCGGCATAACAACTCCTGTTAACTTCTAAAACCAAAAACCCACTTCAGCCCTGTCGCTGTTTATGACGGGGATTCGCCGAGCAAATGACACGTATAATGCCTTTTCGCCGAATCAACTTACAATTCTCACAAATACGTTTTACCGAACTTCGAACCTTCATAACACCACCATCTGTTCTTAACTTTCAGTTCCGCAGGACTATGCGCCCTCTCGACAGGTCATACGGACTCATCTCAACGGTCACCTTGTCACCCGGCAAAATACGAATAAAATGCATTCGCATCTTGCCTGACACATGTGCCAGAATCTGATGCCCGTTCTCAAGCTCAACCTTAAACATCGCATTCGGCAATGCGTCAATAACAGTCGCATCGAGTCTGATTGCATCTTTCTTAGCCATGACCTTTCCAACTGCTAATAGTTCTTGTCCTTTTCGGGCGTCATTGCACATATTGCCCGACCTTCGCTCACGCCGTCAACACCTCGCAACCACTTTTCACTATTGCTATCGTATGCTCAAAATGAGCAGAGCACTTACCGTCTTTGGTTACAACCGTCCAGCCGTCGCGCAATGTCCTGACAGAACCGGTGCCCATGTTCACCATAGGCTCCACCGCTAATATCATCCCTTCCCGCAAGATTATATCATTTTTCACAAGCTCTTCACTCACAAAATTCGGTATCTTCGGATCCTCGTGCATCTGTCTGCCGATGCCATGACCGACAAAATCCTTCACAATTGAAAACCCGGCGCGTTTGGCACACGTTTCCATCCGGCCGGCAATCCGGCTCCATTTGACGCCCGGGGCCGAGTTGGCTATCGCAATGTCAAGCAGCCGCTTCGTAACATCTATAAGCCTCTGCCTGGCCGACGAAATCCTTCCGATGCCAAAAGTAACAGTCGCATCTCCGCAGTAACCGGCCAGCTTTATCCCGTAGTCTATACTTAGAATGTCTCCATCCTTCAGCCGCGTCTTCGGCGACGGAATACCGTGAACCACTTGCTCATTTATCGATGCACAAATGTTCCCTGGAAAGGGTCGTTTGGCGTAGGGGCTTTCGACTCCCTTAAACAATGCTCTGCCGCCCGCAGCAGCGGTTATCTCGGCCGCCAGCTCGTCCAGTCGACTGGTACTCGTTCCCGACTTCGCTATGTCCTGCACTTTTGAAAGAACCTCGGCCACTACCGACCCGGCCTTACGAAGCAATTCTATCTCTCTGCTGCTTCTGAGCGTTATGGCCATCTAACCAACCCGGCTGCAGAGCACGTCAAGTTTCGAAAATATCGACGCTGTCACTTGTTCAATATCATCGGCAGCGTCAATAATTATAACACTTTTACCTCTGCCCTCATAGTAACTCACGACCGCAGCCGTCTGCTCATGGTAAGCCTTAAGCCTGTCGGCAACTACCTCCGGCTTGTCATCGGGGCGCTGAACGAGCGTCTGGGCGTCCCTGTCACAAATACCTTCGGCGCGGGGCTTGAGGTTTTGTATATGATAAACCGCTCCACATTGCGGACAGCTTCTTCGACCTGTCAGTCGGTCCAAAATCAGGTCGTCCGGCACCTGCAAGTTGACAATTCCTGTTATTTCCTCACTCGCTTCAGCGAGCGCTTTATCCAACTCTTCAGCCTGGACCACGGTCCTGGGGAAACCATCTAAAACATACCCGGCCGCCGCCTTTTTCATCGCGTCAATCATCATACCGATAATAATATCATCCGGCACCAATCCGCCGGAATCCATATATTTTTGGGCCTTTTGTCCGAGTTCGGTTCCGGCCGCGCGCTGTGCTCGGAGAATATCACCACTCGACAAGTGTGCTATCTCATACCTGTCGGCAATACGCTTACACTGAGTACCTTTTCCGGCACCGGGCGGTCCTAACAAAATCAGTTTCACCTGTACGCCCCCTTAATCCTGCCGGTATCAGTGAAGCCTTCGTAGTGCCTCATTATGAGGTTCGCCTCTATCCTTTGAACCAGGTCAAGCGACACACTAACGACAATCAAAAGTCCCGTACCGCCCAAAAATGTCGCAATCCGCCATTCCACACCCATTAGTTGAACAATAAGACTCGGCACTACTGCGATAAACGCCAAAAATGCGGCACCAAAATATGTTATGCGAATCATCACCGTCTCAAGGTACTCTGCCGTCCGGTGCCCGGGGCGAAGGCCTGGAATGAAGCTTCCCGAATCACGAAGTCGCTTGGCCATATCCTTTGGCTGAAACTGAACCGTCGTCCAGAAGTAGGCAAACACAAATATCATGACAACATACAATACGTTGTAAGTGAATGCCCGCGACCGAAAAGCCGCCTGCAAATTGGCAAGAAAGGCCGAACCACGCAGACTGTTTATATGCTCAAGCTGCTGAATGACAATCGGCGGAAACATCATCAAACTCGAAGCAAAGATAATCGGCATCACTCCGCCATGATTGACGCGAAGGGGCAAATAATGCCTCTGGCCCCCGTACATCCGTCTTCCGCGCATTTGTTTTGCCTGTTGAATCGGTATTCTGCGCTGGCCCTGTGTTATCAGTATCGCTCCGGCAACAACAGAGACAAACGCCACCAACAAAAACAGTATTGTGCCCGGCCCATATTTACCTGCCGCGGCGCCGACGTGAAAATCAGCATTATCCCACACCGTTTTTATCGCCCACGGCAGTCGAGCCACTATCCCTGCCATGATCAACAAGCTGATTCCATTGCCGATACCATACTCATCTATCTGCTCACCGAGCCACATCAAAAACACCGTCCCGGCCGTCATACCGACAACACCCATAAAAACAGCACGCCTTTCCATTCCGGCGTAAGTTAATCCTCCGAACATCTTCATAATCATCATCGATTGGATAATGCACAACGGCACCGTCAAATATCGCGTATATTCCTGAATTTTCTTATACCCTGTCTGGCCTTCCTGCCTGAGCTTGTGAAGGGCCGGAAGAACCTCTCCAAGAAGCATCAGAATAATAGAAGCTGATATATAAGGCATAATCCCAAGACCGAACAAACTGCTTCTTGACAATGTACCACCGCTGAACATCTGAAGATACTCGGCAATCCTGCCAACCGCTGAATCCGCACTCCGGCTGCCGGCCAATTGTGCTATCTTTTCCTGGTCAAATCCCGGTACGGAAATATGAAAACCAATCCTGTAAATACACAGAAGAGCCACCGTAAACAGAATCTTGTTCCGCAAATCCGGAATCTTAAAGATGTTTATTACTCTTCCTAACATTTAACCGTATCCCTTAAACTTCCCT
>QNBT01000268.1 GCA_003644205.1 Planctomycetota bacterium
GATTTACTTAACGTGGCCCATATAATCGAACATCGGCAGGTAAACACCCAGGAGGATAGAACCGACAATCGCTCCCATAATCACGGACAGAGCAGGCTCGATTTTGATGAGCAGGGACTTGACGAGTCTGTCAATATGGTTGTCGAGAAAATCCACACCCTTTGTGAGCATCTCCGGCAGTATCCCGGCCTCTTCACCTGCCGCCGCCAACTGTATTATTATGGGTGGAAAGATAGAATACCGGCTCATGGGATCGGCAAGTGTGCTGCCGGTAACGATTTCTTTTTGGATGGTTTCGGCGATTTTCTTCATCTCATCGTTGTTTGCGACCTGTTTGGCAACGCCCAAAGCTTCCACCACAGGAACGCCGGCAGACGACATCATCGCGAAGGTTCGTATAAAACGGCTGACCACCACCATCCTGTTCAATTTGCCGAAAACGGGCATCTTGAGCTTGAAAACGTCGATTTTGGCCTTACAAGCCGGATTTCGAAATATCTTTCGCCCGATGTACACTATCAAGAAAATGGCAGGCAGCGCAAGCCACCAGTACCCTCTGGTAACTTTACTAATGGTTATGAGCAGCAAAGTAGGTCCCGGGAGCGAGACATGAAGTTGATTGTACAACTTCTGGAATACGGGGATTACAAAAATCACCAGTATTGTGACAATGACCATACACATCAAGCCGACCACCACGGGATATGCAAAAGCAGCCTTGACCTTCCTTTTCGTATCTGCCTGCTTTTCGAGATAAGTGGCAGCCATTTGCAGGGTCTCACCCAGCTTACCTCCCGCTTCGCCGGCCTCGACCATGCCGAGAAAGAAGTCCGAAAATATCGACCTGTATTTCTCAAAGGCATCCTTCAAACTTGAACCTGTCTCGATATGCTGCTTGACGTCCGATATTACGGATTTCAAAGCGTAGTTTTCGGTTTGTTCTTCGAATGTTTCAAGGCATCTGACTATGGAGAGTCCGGCGCTATACATTCCGGCAAACTCGTAGGCAAAGGCCACAATCTCATTGTGTTTTATCTTACCGCTTTTTTTCCCGACGCCCCTGCCCTGGCGCCGCGCCTTGACAAGAGTGTAGCCCATCTTGCCCAATTCGGTCCGCAGAGCACTTGTGCTGTCAATGTCCGTGTAAACACCGGAAAACTCGTTGCCGTTTGCGTCTTTGGCTATGTAGTTAAAATCAGCCATTAATCTATCCTCATATCGATAACGCGCGCCAATTCTTCTAATGTTGTACTGCCTTGCAGGACATGTCCGACACCACGTCTTTTTAGTGTTTTCATGCCTTCAGCCATCGCGGTGGTTTTTATCTTTCCTTCGGAAGCACCTTCGACGATTAGCTCCTTGACAGAGCTGGTCACCGTCAGTATCTCATAAACGGCCTGTCTGCCATAATAGCCGGTATGACGACATGCACCACAACCGGTGCCCTGGTAAATCAAGACCTGTTTGCCCGTTGTATCCGGGTCGTTTTTTCCACCGCACAAAAGTTTAAGCTCTTCACTTGTCGGCTTGCGGGATTGTTTACATTCGGTGCAAATGGTTCGTACAAGCCTTTGTGCTACGGCTCCTAATAGGCACGAGGCAACCTGAAAAGCGGGAACACCCAGGTCAATAAGCCGCGAGACGGCGCCGATTGCATCATTGGTATGCAGAGTACTCAAAACCAGGTGTCCGGTAAGGGCGGCGCTGATTGCAATCTCGGCGGTCTCAAGGTCGCGGATTTCACCGACGAGAATGATGTCCGGGTCTTGTCTTAGAATGCTTCTGAGTTCCGCGGCAAAAGTTCGTCCTATCGCCGGCTTAACCTGTACCTGTGTAATACCCGGGACGCGGTATTCGACCGGGTCCTCGACCGTTACGATGTTCCTTTGCGGGGTATTCAGTTTCGTCAGCATTGAGTACAAAGTCGTCGTTTTACCACTGCCCGTCGGGCCGGTAAGCAGAATCATGCCGTTGGGATTGGCTATCAACGAATCCAGCGCTTTGTATTCTTCCGAGTAAGGACTGACGACTTGATCCAGAGACCTCAGGGCTGAGTTGGAATCAAGGATTCTGAGGACTATTTTTTCGCCGCCGGTGGCGGGCAAAGATGAAACACGTAAGTCATATTCCTTGTCATTGTGCTGGATATTTATATGCCCGTCCTGTGGCACTCTTCGCTCGGATATGTCCATATCAGCGAGTATTTTGAGGTGCGAGATGACCTCCAGTTGGGCCGAAGCGGGCACTTCAATTGCCTCCAGGAGGATACCGTCAACACGGTATCGGACGCGCATGTCAGGCTCCTGGGGCTCTATATGTATGTCGCTGGCGCGGGCATCGATTCCACCAATTATGATGGATTCAACCAGGCGCACGATAGGGGCATCTGCGACCTTGGCTGATTGCGTCTTGGCTTTCTTGACCTTTGACTCTGTATCGCCCGAATGCTTGAGCCTCATTGCCACAATGTCTTGTCTTGTGACGCTTTCCACATTGAAGTGATAAGCGATGGCCTGCTTGACGGCCTCTGTCGTTGCGGCAAGGGGAACCACCTTGTAGCCGGTTTTTGTTGTAATTGTATCTCTTGCCGACAGATTCAACGGCGAACTCATTGCCACGAAGAGTTTGTCCTTCTCAATTCGCACGGGTATGAGATTGTGTTGCCGGGCAAGATCGAATGAAACCAGTCGGACGGCTACGGGGTCGATCATATCCGGGGACAGGTTCACGAACTCGATATTATTGGTTAAGGCCGTAAGCTTTGTGAGTTGATCCTGATTGACGAGATTCCTGTTCTTTAGAACACTTATAAGACTGTTGCCGGAATCGGCACCGGTCATGACAAGCTCGTCGATGGATGTCTCGTCGAGGATGTTTTCTTCTAAAAGAAATGAGACCACGGCGTCTTGTTTTTTGTTGTCGTGTTTATTTTCCATGGTATTTTGTCCGTCCTAACAAAACCACCACACGCAGCCGAGCATCGCACAGTTCCTATTTGATGGATTGCCCCAAACAATAACAATTATCAACAATTATCGACTGTACGGGGGGCACACTTAAGAACAAAGACGCCCGGTTACGATATCAGCGAAGAAACGATTGGCGAGACCTCTATCTTCGAGCCGAAGATTTATGGGACCTGTCGGAGCACCGCAGGCGGATTTTGATGTTCTTTTGGCACTTTCTGCAAAAAGCCGAAATTCACATTAAGACTCTTCCAAAAAGATTCGATAATTCACGATAGCTCAGCTTGCAACGGACCGGACAGGAACCCCGGCCGGGCTCAATCACCCGCTTTCGAGGAAAAACGTGGAACGATGACAGAAAGTAGCAAAGAAATCTCAGTGCAAAACGCAACTGCTGCAAATACCGGCGGCCATACCTTTTGCATGCTAAACAGCCTGGGTCTTGATTCTCTGACGACTGAAAACACCGAGAATGTACTCAATGAGGCATTGAGCGCGATAGTGGAGCATTTCGGAGCCGACCACGGGTATATAGTGCTGAAAGACGACAAGGGCGAACTCGTCAATGTTGCGAGCACATATCGCGGCGAGCAGGGCGAGGCACAAATGACCGCGAGCGACGCGGTGATTGACAAGGTAATGGAAACATCTGCCGCAGTCTTAGTTGAAAATGCAATGCAGAATCCGGAATTTGTTGGCGATGTAAGCTTTCAGCGTTTCAACATTGGCACTGCGATTTGCGTTGCTATAAAAACATCACAATCGACGGCCGGTGTGATATATATCGACAGCACCGGCAGCAAGTGGGATAACAGCCATCTTGAGGTTCTGGACTTTATCGGACGATACATGGGGCTGGCTCTAAGTGAGGTCCGTTGGCAGAAAAAGCAGCGCGAGAACAAGCGGCTCATAGCAACCGGGACCGCCGCTCTTCAACTATCTCATTCGGTCAAGAATATGCTCCAGATGATAGGGGGGGCCGCTGAAATTGTGGATTTCGGGCTTAGAACTAATCAGATCCACCGAGTCAAAAAAAGCTGGGAAATTCTTAAGCCTAATCTCGAAAGAATGCGGAAATATACGCTGGAAATGCTGGATTACAGCAAAGACAGACCAATCAAGCCGGCCAATTGTAATTTCAACAGGATCATCCA
>QNBT01000269.1 GCA_003644205.1 Planctomycetota bacterium
ACCGATGCCAGGCAGAAATTACATTTTGAGATGCTTTTTGCCGTTGGGCGAATGGCCGGCTGGGCGCCTGAAAATATCGAGCTTGCCCATGTAATGTTCGGCAGTG
This sequence comes from Planctomycetota bacterium, assembly GCA_003644205.1. Lineage (GTDB taxonomy): Bacteria > Planctomycetota > Phycisphaerae > Sedimentisphaerales > Anaerohalosphaeraceae > QNBT01. Next base: position 107 of record QNBT01000269.1, read on the forward strand.
TCCTTGGAGAAAACGGCAAACCCTTAAAGACCCGCTCCGGTGAAAATGTTAAACTAAAAGAATTGTTGGATGAAGCAGTCGAACGCGCTCGCGCGGTCGTGGACCAAAAGAATCCCGACCTGCCTGACGACAAAAAAGAGCAAATCGCAAACGCCGTCGGCATCGGCGCAATCAAATACGCCGACTATTCCAACAACCGCACAAGCGATTACGTATTCAGCTTCGACAAGATGTTAGCTATGGAGGGCAACACCGCCCCATATATGCAATACGCCTACGCCCGCATAAAATCCATCGAGCGAAAGGCAATCGAAAAAGACGTGGACGCCGACGCCGAACTCAAATCAATAACCAGTCTCAACCTCACCGACTCTGCCGAGATTGATTTAGCCAAGCACCTGGTTCGCTACGGCGAGGCGATAGAAGCTGCCGTCGCCGACTATCGGCCGAATTACCTTACAACCTATCTATACGAACTGGCCGCCAAATTCAGCGCCTTTTACACCAACTGCCCAGTCCTGAAAGCCGCCCCCGAAAAAAGACCCACAAGATTACTCCTTTGCGACCTCACCGCAAAAACCATCAAACATGGCCTGGAAAATCTCCTCGGAATCCAGGTCGTAGAACAAATGTAGCCCCCCCCTCTCCCTTGCCATCATCCCCTACTCTGCCATTATCCTCTCCCCTGTCATTCCCGCGAAGGCGGGAATCCAGGATGTAGGATGTGCAGCATTGCTTTCCTGTCTTATGGCGGTTGCCCATGCTGTCTATTAAAGTATAGTTCTATTTCTCGACCGCGGGTCTTTAATAGGCCCGGGCCCGTTGCTCAGTTTGCCCTTCATCGCCATCTCTCTAAACCTTGCTGATGGATCATAGAACGACTTACTAATATCCACTGTATTAATCATAATCCCAGCTCGGTTGAATCTGAGCCGGGCAGCAATCTTGCCATCCGGCTGAATAAAACATGATGGATATGGCGAATAATACCCGCTCGAATTCGCCATACTCACCCAGAAATAATTCGTTGCGGCCCGGCACTGCATCGTCTGGGGCATAATATCAGTATGAACGCTGGGGCCTTTTTGTCGGGCATTGTAAAACGACTGAAAAATACAATCGACCTTTTGCTTCTTCAGTTCCCTGTAAATCTCCGGAAACCTCAGGTCAAAACATATTAACAATGTGCACCTCACACCGTTAATCTCAAAGTTCACAAACCGACCCCCCGGCGTAAAATTCTCCAAATCAACCTCTGTGCAGAACCTCTTATCATACCGGCCAACAATTTCCCCATCCGGCCCAATCAGGTACAAGCTGTTGTGAGGTTTATTCGGCTCGGTCAATCTGTGCGCAGAGCCTAAAACTACCCAGAGCTTCAACTTACCCGCAAGAGCGACAATCTTCTCGGCCTCTTCCTTAAGCCCATCCCAGTCATACCCCTCAAATGTGTCATAATCAACGCTGACGTACCCGCTCAGCGCACATTCTGAAAAATGAACAATATCGGCCTTTGCCCGCCGGGCCTTGGCAAGATATGCACATATCCGACGGCTGTTCCTTCTGATATCAGCCCTTACGGCAAACTGGCACGTCGCAACTTTTAAAATACCTCTACCCATTATTCAAGGCCCAGCGTCTCATCCAGCTCCCCGCTGTCATTCCCGCGAAAGCGGGAATCCAGTAATTACACAGTCTCTATTTAATCCAACATTCTCTGTGTCCTCTGTGTTCTCTGTGGCTAAATAAAAAATCCGAGTCCTCTGTGGCTACACTAAACCCAGGGTTTCATCCAGGCCGAAGATGATATTCATATTCTGCACCGCCTGGCCCGATGCACCCTTGACCAGGTTGTCAATCGCCGAAAAGCACACGACCTTGCCCTTGGCCGTCGTCGCAAACACATGGCAGTAATTAGTACCGGCAATATCTTTCACCGCAGGCGGCGCATCTGTTACCTGCACAAACGGCTCCGAATTATAAAACGTCTCATAAATGGTGTTGAGGTTCTCGGCGTCTAACTCTTTTGTCGGCTCACAGTAAACCGTCGAAAGTATCCCCCTGTCGAACGGCCCCACATGCGGCTGAAAAAGAATCTCTACAGGTTTGCTCGCCACCTGGGTTGCAATCTGTTCCATCTCCGGCATGTGGCGATGCGACCCGACTGCATACGCAAACAGGTTCTCGTTCATATTCGGAAAATGAAAAGTCGTCGAAGGATTCTTGCCGCCCCCCGACACACCCGTAACCGCGTTTACGATAATCGACTTTGTGTCAATAAGACCGTTCTTAAGCAGCGGTGCAATTGCCAATACTGCTCCGGTCGGATAACACCCGGGGTTTGCAACCAGGTTTGCCCCCTTTATCTGCTCACGAAAAAGCTCCGGCAGACCGAACGCCGCGGCCGGCAGATTCTTCGTGTCTGTGTGCTTGACCTGGTAAAACTGTTCATATACCGTAACATCTTTGAGCCGGTAGTCCGCACTAAAGTCGATAACCTTAACACCTGTCTCTAACAGCTTCGGCACAAAGCCCATCGAGACCTTGTGCGGCAGACAGCAAAGCGCCACATCAGCCTCGGCGCCCAACTTACCCAAATCCAGAGGCTCAATGTGCATATTGCATCTGCCCTTAAGCTGCCCGAATACTTCACTTGCCAATCCACACTCCTCCGGCAGTGCCGTAAGATAAACAAGCTCCGCCTCCGGATGACGCAGTATTATTTCAATCGACTCAAGACCCGTGTACCCGCTCGCACCGATTATCGCCACTCGTATCATGACTAATCCTTTCTGTAAAAAAAACAGCCGCCGAAAACTTTCTCCGGCGGCTATTGTAATCATCAAAAATACAATTTGCAAATCAACGTTTCGAAAACTGGAACCTTCGTCTCGCCCCTCTTTGGCCGGGCTTCTTCCGTTCGACCATCCTCCCGTCTCGCGTCAGGTATCCACCATCGCGCAGCACCTTCAGCAGGCCCTCATCGTAATTCTTAAGCGCCCTTGCTATCCCTAACATCGTCGCACCGGCCTGCCCGCTCGTACCACCACCTCTGACGTTCACAAAAACATCAAACGCTTTGAGCTTATCCGTCTCCTTCAGCGGAGCAATCACCGCATCCCGGTCCTGCCGGCGGGCAAAATAAGCATCAACTTTTTTCTTGTTGATCAGCAGCTTGCCTTTGCCGGGCCGGATTCGCACTCGCGCTACACTCCTCTTGCGCCTGCCCGTGCCCCAAATATAACCGCCTTTATCCGGCTGTTTTCTGTCCCTCGGCTCCTTCCTGGCCTTCGCCGAGCCTTTTGCCTTGCTGGATTTGGCCTTGGACTTGGCACCCGCCGCTACCACACTCGGATCAACCAGTGGGCCTTCTTCTTCGGTTTTAACCATAACTCAAAATCTCTCAAAACATCAAAATTCCAGTTTTTCCGGTTTCTGCGCCCCGTGGTTGTGCTCCGGACCCCGAAAAACCTTCAGCTTCTTCAGCATCTGCCTACCTAATTTACTCTTCGGAAGCATCCGCCGAACCGCCAATTCTATCACCCTCTCCGGCCTCCTCGAAAGCATTTCCTCAAACGAGATAATCTTTTGACCACCCGGATAGCCGGAATAACGCTGATATTCTTTCGTCTTGGCCTTATCGCCGCTAACCCTTACCTTCTCAGCATTTACGACAATTACGAAGTCACCCGTATCCACGTGCGGCGTATACGTCGGCTTGGTTTTACCCATCAAAATCGGCGCAACTTTGGCCGCCAGCCGACCCAGAATCTGTCCCTCGGCATCCACTACATGCCACTTATGCTCGACATTCTCTTTTCTTGCCACAAAACTCTTCATAATATAACCTTACCACCACCTTCTTAGGAGTGCCACCCTTTTCTCCGAAAAGGGTGCCCCTCAAATTTGAAAGCACAGCATTATACCCCCCGATTCGGCATTGTCAAACACTTTTCACATAAAATTTGGGATGGCCCCAGAACCTCATATCCACGGTTTCTC
>QNBT01000270.1 GCA_003644205.1 Planctomycetota bacterium
CACCGGTTTATCTCCATTATTCGCTTAAAATCAAAGAAAAACAGGTGCCTGTCCCCAAAGAGACCCAATGCCTCACAGAGGATATTACGGTTTTTGTGGAACAGCCTGCGTTTTTGTGGTATGTTGATGATATGCGAGCAGCGTTGGGACAATTTAACTCATGTGTGGGCGATATAGAACAAAATTTGAACAAGATGCGCACAATCCTCGCCGAGGCGGCTGGGCTTGGTGCGGATGTCCTGATTTTCCCGGAAATGTGTGTATGCGGATATCCGCCGGAAGATTTACTGCTGAAAAAGCATTTCTTAGATGACAATCGCTCTGCTGTCGAGCAATTATCCGCTGATTGTGCGAAGATGACCGTTATCGCCGGCTTTGCCGAAGCCGAAAGTAACAAGAGTTTCAATTCGCTTGCCGTCCTGCAGGAAGGCGGAATACGGAAGGTTTACCGCAAGAGCGTTCTGCCGAATTACGGTGTGTTCGACGAGCAAAGATACTTTCAGCCGGGCACTGAGCCTGTGGTAATCCAAATCGACGGCTTGAATCTGGTACTGACAATCTGTGAAGATATATGGCAGCTCGACCGCTTAGATAAATTCTTAAAAGGCATCGGCCGTAAAGATGTGATTGTAAATATATCGGCCTCTCCTTTTCACGTGGGCAAAATAAATCAAAGACAGCAAATCCTTGCTCAATGCGCAAAGCATTTTGACTGCGCTGTTGCCTGTTGCAATCTTGTGGGTGCCCAGGATGAGCTTGTCTTTGACGGCAGAAGCATGTTTATAAACCCGCAAGGTGCTATCGTTAGCCGGGCAAAAGCATTTGCCGAAGATTTAATTGTTGCAAATATCACTTTGACCGGCGACCGGGGCCTGCGGATAAAGAGTGTAAAGCCTGCTGAGCCTTACACCGACGGCTCAGTGGAGCAAATCGCTGAAGTTTACGATGCGCTGGTATTAGGAACAAGCGATTACGTAGCCAAGAATGGTTTTGAAAAAGTAATAATCGGCCTTAGCGGCGGAATCGATTCGTCTGTGGTCGCAGCTATCACCGCAGATGCCTTAGGCTCTCAGAACGTCGTCGGTATAACCATGCCGTCGAAGTTCAACAGCCCCGACACGATTGCAGATGCAAAGAATCTGGCCGACAACCTGGGCATAACTTTTTCAGCCGTTCCGATTGGAGACGTGCTTGAAAAGTTCAATAAAACGCTTGGGGCCGTTTCCGGCTGGGATGATAGTGGAATAGCATACGAGAACCTGCAGGCCCGTATCCGCGGCACGATACTGATGTCGCTGTCCAATCAGTTTGGTTATCTTGTGCTCACTACGGGCAACAAGAGCGAAACGGCCGTCGGCTATTCGACCCTTTACGGTGATACGGCGGGAGGGTTTGCAGTAATAAAGGACGTACCCAAAACGATGGTTTATAAGTTAGCCGGGTTTATCAACAAAAAGCACGGCCGCGAGGTTATTCCGGTCAGTGTAATTGAACGGCCGCCCAGTGCCGAGCTAAGAGCCGGCCAGGCCGATACCGATGCGCTCCCCGATTATGACCTGCTTGATGAGATACTCAAAGGCTATATCGAGTTGGATAAATCCGCCCGCGAGTTGGCCGATACCGGCCTGGGTGATGATGTTGTTAATCGTGTGGTGCGCATGGTTGACCGAAATGAATACAAGAGGAGACAATCTCCGCCGGGCATTAAAATTACCCCCAAGGCATTCGGCAAAGACAGAAGAATGCCAATCACAAACCGCTACACCTCACGCTAAAATTGTTTTTTATAGTGTTACCTGTTGAATTTTTCCGCCCGCTGTGCCAACTGCGGCGAGACCGCTCGTCGTGCTGGCTAATGAAATATGGGTGCCACGGTCAAGCTTGTTTGGCCGTGTTCTCTCTCAACATCTCAAAACTCACAACCGCCCGGCCTGCCCTAAGGAGTGGAGTCGGCTTTGAGGGAATTGATAACGAGAGTCGGCAGATTGTCAAATGCAGAGGAGGCTGGCGAGATCCTTTCAAGTGTGATTGCACCTGCTAAGATTGACATCACAAGTCGGGTCTGGGTCTTTGGGTCGAGTTGGGTACTAATTGCACCTGTCGAGCGGCATTTTAGAATAAGCTGTTCGAAGAATTCGGTGTACCATTTCCAGAAGCCGGCCAGTTTGTGCTGCAATCGCGGTCGGGACTCGTGCGACTCAGCCGACAGGTGAAGTATTAACCGGCAGTTCACCCATTCGCCCGATGCATTCAGCCGGGCTAAAGTCGCAAGAAACTTTCGCAATTGCTCTATGGGCGCCGTGTCCGGGTCAATCGACCGGGCTAATTGCTCATAGTCGGCGACCACATCATCTAAGAGTTCTTCGCACACCGCGGCCGTCCCTTTGAAATAGTGATAGAAGGCACCCTTGGTAATTCCGGCAGCGGTGATTATATCGTCCAGAGATGTCCCGCCGAAGCCGTGGGTGCTGTAAAGGGTTCGGGCGGCCTTTAGGATTCGAAGTTTCGTATTTGTCGGGTGTCTTGGCATTTCAACAACTCAAAACCTTGTCCCGCACCAAAAGGTTTGGTGCGGGGCTTCACAAACCACGATCCACTTCCACGAAATATCGAGCATCCAGCATCCAGCATCGAGAATCAAGCATCAAGCATCGAGAATCTATTTCATTGGCCAGCCGCCGTGGGCGGCGATTAAAGCCTTTAACTCGTCGATGTCCAAGGGCGCTTGCACTCTGCGGTGGATCATTCTATGACAATTGGAACAGGCTGGGGTTACATTTTGGAGGGCGTGCCTCCAGAAAAGCTGTTTGTCTTCGTCCTCATATTGGACAACAGGCTTTACATGATGAATTTCGATGAAGCCCGAACCAAGGTCACCGTAAAAATCATAATAGTCGAAATTACATGCACAACATTTAATACGGCCATCAACTGTGTAATGCTGAATCGCAATATTCCTCAACTTTACAGATCGTTTATATAGCACAACATTACAGGTCTTTCTAGTACCTTCGGCAATCAACAAGTTCTCGTCAAAGCTAAGAATTTTTCTTTTCTGCTTAGTAGCTTCGGCCACATCTATGAAACTGCTTATGACGTTATCATATAGGAAATCGTTGCTTAATAAATATTCGACCACGTTAATATTCTCGTGTAAATATTGTAGCCCTTTGTCAGTTATTTCGTGTAAATTATTTGGTGAGCTACGATCATAAGTTACATAGCCAGGCTTTTCCAAGGTAAAATGAGCAACCAAATTTCTGACTTTTTGAGAAAATTTTGTATCAGTCCTACCAGACAATATCTTAAGGTCTTCACCTGATGGTTTCATTAATGTTGCCAGTTCGTTAATGAGTTGGGAAGTGGTAACGCCATTTCGTTGTCTTATTACATATAGAGCCGGCAGTATCAGTTCGGGTTCACTTATACGTTCCTCTCTTGCCATAAGTTTTCTCCCTTAGGTTAGTGGGGTATTGGATGGTTTGTAATAATAAGGTGCTTCACGTTTCTGTCGTTTCGGTCCTTAAAGCTAACAAGGTATTTTTTGCGGAAAGATCCAAAATGCAAGCCCTTGTTATTATATAGATTGTAAATGAAAAGGGTTCATTAAAATAATTTCGCTAAGCGATTCCATATAAAAAGAGCGAGGAAAAGGGAGAGCATCTGTTCGTCTGGACAAACTAAAATGACATCAGGTGCAAATCTTTGTTGCCTGCTCACTTTCATCAAGTGCCGTAAATAAATCTGTTTTTATATACTCCAACCTTCTTTGGGCGGCTTCAAAATATGCTTTATCGATTTCAATACCGATAAACTTTCTATTCATTTCCAATGCTGCAACACCCGTAGAACCTACACCCATAAACGGGTCTAATACAACATCGCCTTCATTTGATGCTATTTTAATCAGGTGTTTTAGCAAGCGTATTGGTTTTTGTGTAGGATGTTTGGGGTCTTTTAGTCTCTCTGGTCCCATACAAATGGGTGCGTCAAAAAAATTGTGCATTTCATTTTGCTTTCCAAAATTCCATGTATGTCCTTTGTTCCACATACAAACAATAAGTTCACAGCTATTCAAAAAACCTGCTTTTCTA
>QNBT01000271.1 GCA_003644205.1 Planctomycetota bacterium
CCTTCAATATTCTCTTCATGATGATTCCTTTTATTCGGACTCTGATAGCAATGGATGTCAGTAAGTCATTAAATTGATATTTTCAAGAACAAAAGGTATTGGCTGTACCTGAAGTCTTTCTGCTCTTTTTAATTTAATGGCAAAAGGGCCCCCTTTCTTCTTATCAACATATATTTTGACATGATCATGCTTCACACCAAAAATACTGAAAGGGTCGGTTTGTTTTAACTCATTGCCGTTTTCATCAAGTACTGTTAATTCCAAAATATTTTCAGCATTTTCAATAATAAGAACATAATAACGCCCCCCCATCCAATTAGAGGCTATGTTAATATTAATTCCTATCTTGTTCTCTTTGCTATCGGATTTATCTTCAAGGAGGTTACTTGTAACTTCAATAAATCCCACAGCTTTTACAACCTCAAATTCGCCGGAAATATGCTTAATATTAGTTATCCCGGGTGTGTCAAGATCGACTCGAAAGCCGAGACTTTTGTGGTCGTTTCCAAGCATAATTGAATCACGATGTTCTCTGATTTGTTCGCGAGTAAGTTGTGTGCCGTCTTCAAGAATGACCTTTTTTGCTATTATATTTTTCACATTATGTACCTTCGAGTTTAGTTCCCCAAAGAAAGAGAGCATCAAGCCTTTGCCATAAACACCATTGTTCCAAAACACATGAACTTTGACATCCTTATGCAGTTCTTTAATATACCGGAAACCATCAAGGTCAAGCGTTTTAATTTCGATGGTTTCGCCATCTGGAATCTCTTTCGCCATTGGTATATTTGATGTCCCTTTTTCTATACCAAAAACTGTTGCCACAATGCCCAACAATACACATGATACGATAAACGTTTTCTTCATTCTTTTACTCCCAACAATGATTATACAGTCTGTATAAAACGAGAAACGCAGACGGTCTCTTGGATTCTCCAATTTCTTATGACGATAACTCAATCAAACGCCTTTTAGAAGCACTAATCTAACAAATTTTATTTTGTTTGCACAACTTTATCCGGCGGGATACAAATTCTAAGCACTAAGCCCTAAATTCTAAACAAATACAAATACCCAATTTCAAATGATCAAAACTGGACCCCGGATCAAGTCCGGGGTGACAGTGCCCCGCTTTGGGAAGAATTTTTTGCCGTCCCTTTCGTAGGCAGCGCCCTTTTCGGAGAAAAGGGTGGCACCCGTCGTCCGTCCTCTGTTCTATACCGGGACTTTTTCTTTTGCGCGGGCGGTGAGGAGTTTGCCGGTTTTTATGTAGCCGGTCAACTCGATATTGGCGGGGCAGACATAGCTGCAGCAGCCGCACTCTATGCAGGCGCTCATGTAATACTGTTGTGCAACGTCCAGGAGGTTATTCTTTACCGCGTGTGCAATCTTTGTGGGATTAAGGTTCTCCGGGCAGACGTCCAGACATCGGCCACACCTGATGCACGGTGTTTGGCGTTTTTCATATTTTGCCCGGTAAATAGCTTCTTTCGTCAGGATTGTTACAGCGCCGGATGCCTTTGTAATCGGCGTCTCTAAATCCGCTATCGCAAGGCCCATCATCGGCCCGCCTAATATCACCTTGGCGGCTTTTTCAGTTAATCCGCCGGCCTGGGCAATAATGTCCGCCACCTGCATCCCGACCGGCACATAATAATTACCCGGCTTCGTAATAGCGCAGCCGGTTACCGTTACCACTCGATGTGTTAGCGGAGCTCCGGTGACAACAGCCTCTGCAATCGCCGCACAGGTGGCCACGTTGAGGACACAGATTCCTATCATCGGTGGAATCCCGCCGGTCGGCACGAACTTTTTAAGCAGCGAATTTACCAATTGCCTTTCACCGCCCTGCGGATACTTCGTTTTGACAGGTACGACCTCGATATGTTCGCTGTCGGTGCTGTCTGCCAGTGCCGCTCGCATCGCTTCAATTGCGGTGGGTTTATTGTCTTCAATGCCAATGATGACCGTCGAGCAACCGGCTGCTTTGCAGGCAAGTTTTACCCCCGCAATGATTTGATACGTCCATTCCAACATGATTCGATAATCGCACGTTATAAACGGCTCGCATTCACAGCCGTTGATTATCAGCGTGTGTTTGGGCAGTCTCGGGTTCGGCTCAATCTTGACCCGCGTCGGAAAGCCCGCTCCTCCCATGCCGACGATACCGGCCTGGCGGACGGCGTCGCATATCTGCTCGGCTGAATAGGCGCTCTCGTCAAAATCGGCGCCGAATTGCGCAGCGCAAGGCCTCTTTTCAGTTACATCCGCCGGGTCGGTATCTATTATCACCGCCATCGCCCTGCCCATCACAGGATGCGATTGCAGCGCGATATCCTTTACCGTCCCGTTTACAGGTGAATGCACCGGCGCCGATACAAAAGCGTTCGTGTCGCCGACCACTTGTCCGGCCTTGACCTTGTCCTTTTTAGAAACCTGCGGTTTGCACCCGGCACCGATGTGCTGGCTCAGAAGTACCGCCACCTGCTTGGGATTCGGCACCTGTTGAATTGTGCCGTCGGCGCTGAAATGTTTGTTCTGCCGAGGATGCACTCCGCCGGGGAACGTTAATCTTGCCTTAGTTTCGATATCGTGCCTCCTTCTACTTTGCCGGGACCTGTCCTTTTGGCCAATCGCATGTTCACCGCCTTAACAATCAATATGCAAACAAAGCTTACACACCCAGCTAATGCGAAACCGGCCATAATCTGCAGATTTTTGCCGGCAATAGCTCGGGCAAACATATAATCGGATACGGCAAGGCCCGTTATGAAAACCGCTATCGGCAGCAGAAAGGCCACAACGACCTTGGTGGCGACGTTCGGGCCTTTCGATTTGCCTAACTGCTCGTAAACGGCCTTGCAATCATGACTTTGCGGGCACTGGGAACAAAAATCTTCTTGAGCCATCGTTTTTCCTACCCGATATAATACTACAGAGCTTATAATTGATGTTCGCCGAGGTTGCAAGACAAATTAGGGCAGTGGAGCCGATTGAAGGGCAGTTGCCATGTTGAGAAATATGCTAACAATATTTATTTTGCCGGCCTGTGTATTGTCGTGCGGGTGTGCGATTAATCCGGTAACCGGCGAGAAACAGCTTATGTTAGTCGGTGAAGACTGGGAATTGCAGGTCGGCAGGCAGTACAGCGGCGAGGTGGAAAAGCAATTGGGCGGGCGGATTGAGAACCGGCAGTTGCAAAACTATATAAACAGCGTCGGACAAAAGATAGCAGCAGTCAGTCACCGGCCGGGGCTTGAATTCCACTACACAGCACTTAACCACGAGAGCATAAACGCGATGGCCCTTCCGGGGGGGTATGTGTTTATAACCAGAGGGATGCTGGAAAGGCTGACTAACGAGGCGCAGTTGGCGGGTGTGCTTGCACATGAGACGGTGCACGTGACAGCCCGGCATTCGGCGGCAGCGGTCAGCCAGCAGATGGGAATCGACCTTGCGCTTTCGGTGGCCGGGCAAAAGGCATCAGGCGGTGCGATGGATATCGCCCGGGTCGGCGCCGGTCTTATCGGGCTGCGCTACAGCCGTGAGCAGGAAACGCAAGCGGATATTTATGGACTGGACTACATGGTAAGGGCCGGCTACAACCCGTATGCAATGGTCGAGACAATCGAGATGCTGCAACAGCAAAACGAAGTAAGGCCGATTGAGTTCTTCAGCTCGCATCCGGACCCTGCGAATCGCAAGGTGAATATCTTAGAGCATATAAGCTCGAATGTTTACCCGCCGAATTTGACCACCGGCGAATCAGACTATGCCGAATTCGTTTTGGCAAACCTAAACGATTGAACCATCCCCTGAGCCTCTCGGCTCAGGGGCTGCCACGCAAAGTTTAGCGCTCAGTTGTTTATCAGCAGCCTGCGCTCTATGCAGTCCTGACACTTCCTGGCCTTGCCTTCAAGGATGCTCACCCACCCCTGTAGCTCTTCGTCCTGTGCCTCGAAAGGCATCTGTTCGAGCAGTTGGATTACACCTCGAAGGGTCGGCAGCCGGCCACGCATCGACATTGGGTCCAGATTGAAG
>QNBT01000272.1 GCA_003644205.1 Planctomycetota bacterium
AAAGGTATCGCCCCGATGCGATATTCCGTGTCGGATGGTTTATGCTTCTTCTGCTGCGCAAGTTTTTGGACAACTTGCGATGTCAAAGTAGGATTTTCGCTTTTTTCAGTGTCACCGTCCACCTGCTGCTCTTTTTCAAAAAGCTTCGGCAAAACTCGAAAGCGAATCCCTGCTTCCGTTCTTTGGATGCCCAGAAGTGTCGGTGGAAAGCCGATTGAAAAGGCTTCTACTTTTATACCGCTCAGCTTCGCTACAATAAAATGCCCGAATTCGTGGATTATCACCACCGCCCCGAAACCAAGCGCAACAATCAGGACGCGAACGAAGGCGTCAAAGTTGCGGACCGCAAAATAAATGATTGCCCCCGCAACAATCACAAAAATCAGCGTATTCAACCATTTTTTCACGGCACTTTGCGTTTCAGCCATCTAATGACCTTTCTTTTGTCCGTTTCCTTAATGCAGGTAAATCAGCGAACAATCTGCTCAACTTCTCTCTTCAAATACCGGCGTGCCTCGCCTCTGGCCCACGTGTCCACAGCTAACAGTTCTTCAAGTGATACGCTTGAACGAACTTCGTGCTTATTCACACAATGCTCGATAGCCCTGACAATCATACCAAATCTTATGCGCCCCGCCAGAAATTCCTGGACTGCAACCTCGTTTGCAGCGTTAAAAACGACGGGCGCCGAATTACCCTTGGCTGCGACGGCAAAGCCCAAATCGAGCGCCCTGAAAATACTGCGGTTCGGCTTTTCAAATGTCAGCTTTCCTAACCGGCCAAGTTTTAATCTTTCACCGATGCCTTTAACACGCCTCGGATAGGTGAGAGCATACTGAATCGGCACGCACATATCCGGCTGGCCGAGCATCGCCACCACAGAACCATCGACAAATTCAACCATTGAGTGAACTATTGATTCCGGATGCACCAGGACATCGATTTTATCGGTACTAACGTCAAAAAGCCATCTTGCCTCTATCACCTCGAGCGCTTTATTCATCATAGTCGCAGAGTCCACCGTGACCTTGCGCCCCATCTCCCAGGTCGGATGTGCCAGTGCCTCCTCGACAGTGGCGTTTTCCATCTGGCCTGCGGTAGCATTGCGAAACGGCCCTCCCGAAGCGGTCAGGATTATTTTGCTCACCTCATCTGTCCGACCTGCCTGTAGGGCCTGAAATACGGCTGAATGCTCGCTGTCTATCGGCAGGATAATCGCTCCATTTGCCTTAGCCGTGGCTGTAAGAAGCTGCCCCGCTATAACCAGAGGCTCTTTGTTGGCAATAGCTAAGGTCTTGCCCTTTTTTGCCGCCTCGAGCACCGCCCCTAATCCCGCCGCTCCCACGACAGCGGTAATTACCGTGTCTGTTTCGTCAAGACCGGCAATCTCTACCAGACTCGCCGGCCCGACAAGAATCTCGCCGTCATAATCACCCAATCTGTCGCGCAGGTCGTCGGCCTTTTGGGGATTCGTTAATCCAACATACTTTGGCTTAAACTGCCGCACCTGACCGGCTAACATCTCGGTATTGCTGTGTGCGGTAAGGGCGACTATTTCAAACTTCGGCCCAAGTGCTTCAATCACCCGCAGAGAGTTAGTCCCGATTGAACCGGTCGAACCCAATATCGCTATTTTCTTACTCATGCACGCTCAGTATGACAGAAAACCTCTATATGTCAAGAAAAGTCTCGGAAATGCCTGCACATCCGGCATATATCTCAAATCAGGCTTGACATTTTCAATGATGGCTGTAAGATACACCGGCAGAACAAAAACCATCTAACCCATAAAGAATTAGGAGAGAACAAGTATGCAAGACAAGAAAGCAGACCTTGCCGGCCCCGGCATCGGCGACTACGCCGAATTGGAGAAAATCCTGCCACAGGATTACAATTCTTTACTGTCACCAAAGGAAACCCAGATTGCCATCTATGCCGCCAAAGATTACATCGAGGCCAATCTGTGCAAAGAGCTTAACCTGATTCGCATTACGGTCCCTCTGATTGTAGATGTCGAAAGTGGCGTCAATGACTTCCTCGACCGCGACGGCTCGCGGACTCCAATCCAGTTCCATATCTCAAACGACTATGACAAGAATCCGATTGACGCTCAGGTTGTCCAGGCCGCGACCAAGTGGAAGCGTGTGGCACTCAAGCAGTTCGGAATGGATATCGGCGAAGGCCTGCTAACCGATATGCGCGCTATCCGAAAAGACTACTTCCTTGACCACGACCACAGCGCCTATGTGGACCAGTGGGACTGGGAGTTGGCGATAACGCCCGAGCAGCGCAACCTGCAGTTCCTAAAAGAAGTCGTACAGAAGCTTTGGAAGGTTCTCAAAGGCGCCGAGACCCACGTCCAGCAGATCTTCGGCCAGCTCAAAACGGACAAATACCCCGACATGCCCGACGAACTCACATTCATACATGCCGAAGAGATACTCGAAAAATATCCCGGCCTGCCCCGCAAGCAGCGCGAGACGGAAATCGTCAAGGAATATCCGGCCGTCTTCATCTACGGTATCGGCTGGACGCTCGAGGACGGCTACCCCCACGAGATGAGGGCCGCCGACTACGATGACTGGGTCACCGAGACAACCTCAGAAGATGGAAGGCCGATGCACGGCATTAACGGTGATATCCTCGTCTGGAATCCCGTAACAAAACGCCGCCACGAACTGACCTCGATGGGTATCCGCGTTAATGCCGACACGCTCAAAAAACAACTGGAGATAACCGGCCAGCTTGACTTCCTAAAGCTGCCCTACCACCAAGCCATTCTGAATAATGAGATTCCGCTGAGCATCGGCGGAGGCATCGGCCAATCGCGTACATTTATGCTCCTCTTAAAAAAGGCACATATCGGCGAGGTCAGCGCGACCGTCTGGCCGAAGATTCTCAAAGACATGTGCAAAAAAAAGAACATTCATGTCATAGACTAAACAAATAAAGAGGCCAAAAACCTTTTTTAGTTTGCGGTGGCTTATATATAGACCTTGTCCATGAGGCGGGGGAAGGCGATGCACTGGCGGATGTGTTTTTCGCCGGTCAGCCAGGCAACGGTGCGCTCGACGCCGAGGCCAAAGCCGCCGTGCGGTACGGAGCCGTATTTTCTAAGGTCCAGATACCACTGATACGTTTTGACGTCGTAGCCTTCGTGTTTTATCTTGTCGAGCAGTACGTCATAATCGTCCTCACGGACCGAGCCGCCGATGACCTCGCCGAAACCGGCGGGCGCTAACAGGTCGAAGTTCTCGACAACCTTGTCATTGGCCCTGTCAACCTTCATATAAAAGGCCTTCGCGTCTTTGGGATAATGGGTAACGAAGACGGGTTTGTCGTGCATGACAGAGATGATCGTCTCATCCGAGCCGCCGAGGTCCTTGCCCCACTCAAACCCGGCTGCGAGACTTGCGTGTTTGGGATTGTTCTCAATCCTGACATCCAACTCGGCAAGCCCAGAACGTATTTCCATAATCTCGGTGGCGATTTTCTCGGCCTTCCACTTCTTAACGCCTGCTGCTTGCTGCTTTTCCAAATCTTCTATTTTTTTTTCCAACTGTTCTTTTTGATTCTTTAACTCGGCCAACTGCTCGGCCATGAACTCAGCCGTTTTTTCACTGGTAAGGATGTCCGCGACCTCGGTATAGGTCAGGCGGTAAAACGGCGGTTTAATTTTTTCCAGAGATTCGATATCGGCCCCTAATACCTCAAGCTCAGCCTTATTGTTGAGAAGGACCCGGCTTACGATGAACGAAACGAAATTCTCAGCTAATTCCAACAGGCCGGCAAGGTCGATATAGGCTATTTCCGGCTCGACCATCCAGAACTCCGTCAGATGTCGGCGGGTCTTGCTTTTTTCGGCGCGGAAGGTTGGGCCGAAACAATACACCTTACCGAAACTCATCGCGGCAGCTTCAAGATAGAGTTGACCGGTCTGGGTAAGATGCAACTGTCTGTCGAAATAATCCACCTCGAACAGCGTCTGCTCACCCTCGCCGGCAATTGTCGTAAATATCGGCGTATC
>QNBT01000273.1 GCA_003644205.1 Planctomycetota bacterium
GTTCTATTTTGCTGTCGTCTTTTTGGCTCGGGAAAGGCCGTTGGTGATTCCATGATTGAGCTTGATTCGTCCAAAAAAAGATACAGAATGAGAATTATCGTCCCGGCATACCCGGCTTTTAACATCTATTCTCACATCGCCAAAAAGACCACGGCTTTGGGGCCGGTGTGTGTGGCCAGTGCCGCCAATAAAATGGAAAAATGGGACGTTGAGGTTATCGACGAAAATAACCTTCGCAGATTCGGCCCCAAAAACGAATCAGGACAGGCAAACCACGAATTCTTACAGCGGCAAAGACCCGCTGACGTAGTCGGATTTTACGGCGGATTGACAAGTACCATACCGAGACTCTATCAGGTAGCGCGATTCTATAAGGATAAGGGAGCGGTTACTATCGCCGGTGGGCAGCATTTTGTCGAAGATAATATAGCTGAGGCATTGTCCTCGGGCATTGACTACGTAGTAATCGGAGAGGGCGAAGAGACTATTACAGAACTCCTTTGGGCTCTGGAACATCGGCAAGATATCAGCCGGGTGAGGGGCATCGCCTATCGGCATAATGGACAAACCCTCCGCACTCAAGAAAGGCAGCCCATTATGGATTTTGACAAGCTCCCTTTGCCCGATTTCGCTCTGGTACGATATGCAAAGATTAAGATATATCCTGTTGAACGGATACGGGGCTGCGGCATGAATTGTGAGTTCTGCACTGTTAAGGGCAAGCCGAGATACGCCAGTCCCGAGAGATTGCTTGAGCACATAAGTTTGCTGGTGGAGACACACAACGCCAAGCATTTCTTTGTCGTCGATGACCTTTTCGGGCAGCAACGAGATGAAACAATAAGATTCTGCAATATGCTCAGCAACTATCAAAAAAGAATAGGCAGAAGGCTTGACATAACTGTCCAGATAAGACTGGATAAGGCGAAAGACTCAGAACTGCTTTCAGCTATGCTGCAGGCCGGCGTTCAGACAGTAGCGATTGGTTTTGAATCGCCCATTGAAGAAGAACTAAACGCCATGAAAAAACGCGTAAGCTCCAATGATATGTTATCCCTCGCAAAAACATTTCGCAAATTCGGGTTTCTCGTCCACGGCATGTTTATCTTCGGCTATCCGCTAAATGAAGGGATAAATTTCACCATGCCTGCCAACGAACGGGTCAGGCGTTTCAAGAGCTTTATCAGGAAAGCTAAGATAGACACTGTACAGATATTGTTGCCGGGCCCATTGCCTGGAACGGAATTGAGGCGCAGACTTGAAAGCCAGGGTAGGATTTATCCGGTGCGGGATGTAGGCTGGGAGTACTACGATGGCAACTTTCCCCTGTTTGAGCCTGACCCACCGCTGACTGCCGAACAAACACAAAGAGCGGCAAGGAAAATCATGGGCAGATTCTATCGGTTCAGGTATATGTTCCTTGTGGTTCTGAATGTATTCTCATTTCCCGCGTTAATCTTTTTTTTCCACAATATTAAGGCAGGGTGGCAAAGGTGGTATCGCTCCTGGCGCAACTACCTCATCCGCTTTGGTGGCTGGGTCACTATCAGGAAATGGACTCTGGAGTTTAAGAAAGACAATTTCTTGCAAAAACTACAGAATGCACAAAAGCACTTAAGGAAAAGCTCAAAGCACACCTGACCCTACGCCTTGCAAGCCTTCAGGCAACAAAACGCGTCCACAACAAACCGCCGAGAGACGGTTTGTTGCCGTTATTGCACAACACAGACAAATCATTGATGTTTATTATCAGTAGCGACGTCCGCCGCCGCCCCCGTAGCCGCCTCGTCCGCCGCCACCGCCACGACCCCCTCTTCGGTTGTCTGCTTTCGGGCGAGCCTGGTCAACATTGATAACTCGCCCTTTCATGTCCTTACCGCTCATCTCGGCGATGGCCGCCTTGCCCTCTTCATCGGAAGGCATTTCAACGAATCCGAAGCCTCTGGGCTTGCCGGTGAACTTGTCTTTTACAATATTTACAGATTCAACCTGCCCGAATGCCTCAAAAGCGGCGCGCAACTCATCTTCCGTCACATCGTGAGATAAATTGCCTACATAGATATTCATCCTAATTTCCTTTCACTCTTGATAAATCCTGCCGAAACCTTAGCCGTTATCATTTGCCTGGTTCATAACATGCTTCTTAAAAAGATTTGTACGAGAACAGAAATGACGGTAACAGCAGGTCTTCAAGATGACGCCGATTAAATCAGGGTTTTTCTTGCGAACGCTTACTTACACGGCCATTCCGATTCAATATACTTCACATACCGGCTATTATATAATCCACTGCCGGCTAAACAACTATTTATTTGCAAAATAATGAAATACTTTTCACTATGCTGTCGCAACCGAGTATTTCATGCAGAACCCGTAATTTCACTCACGGTGTTGTCTTGTCACCTCAGCGCTTTCTGCTCAGAACCTTTTTCGTTCGCAGGATGTGGTGGTAGTGCTGGGCGAAGCGATGGGCCTCGTCTCTGACGTATTGCAGCAACTTTCTGGCAGGTGTTGTTGAAGCTAATTTCAACGGTTTATCGCTTCCGAGAATAAAAATCTCCTCCTGCGCCTTGGCGAGCGAGGCAAGGGCGCCCGCCGGAGCGTTCATCTCTTTCAGTACCCCGGCAACGGTATGCAGATGGCCGAGGCCGCCGTCGATTAAAATAAGGTCGGGCCACAATTCCTCGCCGGCTAAGGCATGTTTGTATCGGCGTCTGACAACTTCGGCCATGCAGGCGTAGTCGTCGATGCCTTTGACTGTTTTTATCTTGAAGCGGCGATAGCCGCTCTTAAACGGGCGCCCGTCGATGAACCTGACCAGTGCGCCCACGGTCTCAGTCCCTCCAATATGGGCAATGTCAAAACCTTCTATAATCCTGATTGACTCGGAAAGCTTTAATATTTTCTGTAACTCGGCAAGCGCCTCTATTGGGTCCGGAGCAAATACTTCAGGCTGAACATTTCCTTCAACCGTGCCCCGGTCGTCTAATCTTTCTATCAGCCGGATACGGTCCCGATACATCGCAGCGGCCTCGTAATCCATGGCTGATGAGGACTCGGTCATCTGTCTTTTCAACTGCCGCAGCACGGTGGAGCGCTTTGACTGGAGAAATTTGACCAGGTCTTTTATGACCTGCTTATACTCGTCTTTTTCTATCCTGGCGCCACAAGGTGCCGTGCATTGCTTTATACTGTACAGCAGGCATGGCCGAAAAAACCTGCGTTTCGCATCATCGGCCCGAATCTGGAGGTTGCAAGTGCGGAACTTGAATATCTTTTGCAAAACGACCAGAACGGCCCGCAAATCCTTCACGCCGGTAAAAGGCCCGAAGAGTTTGCCGGCCCCGGTTTTCGGTTTGCGCGTGATATATACTCCGGGAAAATCCTGGCGCGTGGTAATTTCAAGATATGGAAACGTCTTGTCATCGACCAGGTGCGTGTTGTACGGCGGATGTATATCCTTGACAAGACGCGCCTCCTGCAGGACGGCGTCAACCTCACTTTTTGTCTCAAGGTAGTCAACGGTGTGGACCTTGTTTATCATTTCCAGAATTTTCGGGCCGCGACTCGACATCAGGTCGCTGCCGGGCTGAAAATAGCTGGCCACGCGCGACCGGAGGTTCTTGGCCTTGCCGATATAAAGGACCGTATCGCGACGGGCCTTCATAAAATACAGACCCGGCCCGGTGGGAAAGGCCTTAATCTTTTCCCTGATTGTCTCAAACCTGTCCTTTGTGCTTTTCGAGGCCATACCACTATTCTACTTAATTGTCCTGCCTGAGAAAAGAGATTTGGATTAAACTGATTCTACACCCTTTTGCCTGGTTTGTGTGGCACCCTTTTACTTGTAAAAGGGTGAGACTAAAAAGGATGCTATATCCCGAAGCTTGTTCCCACCGCCAGGGCTGCCTTTACAAGATAATGGTTCTTCGGCACGGTTTTTATCCTGCCCGCCACACGTGAAAGTGGGATGCTCCCGAGCCTGCCGTCCTTGTGTACGACA
>QNBT01000274.1 GCA_003644205.1 Planctomycetota bacterium
CCAGTGGCCCACTGGCTCTGGACCCAAAGATACGACAAGGTCAACCGATGTGCCCGGCAAAACGGAAGCCCCGGCTGCCGGATCCTGACTGATTACGTTGCCTGCCACTATGACCGGGTCGTATGAAGTTGTAACGTCGCCTACTACAAGGCCCGCTGCAACAATAGCGGCCTCTGCACTCGCTTGAGTGGTATCAACCACATCGGGCACGGTAACAGGCTCCGGGTTTACTGTTATAGTTACAGTTTCACTGTCAACCTCAATGCCGTCTGAAACGTAAAAGGTTACAAAGTATTGTCCGGCCTGACCGGTTGTAGGAGTCCAGTCAAAAACCTGTGTCCCTGTATCAAACAACTCGTCTGACGGCAGATTAAATGCCGAATAATCCAGAGTATCATAATCAGGGTCCGTCGCACTGACAGTAAAGTTTAAATTCTCGTTTTCAGTCAGTAACTTGTTGCCGATTGGTGCAAATACGGGTTTGTGGCTTTCGCCTCCGCCCACAAGTCCTGTCTGTGCAAACTTAGCAAAGTCGGCCAGATTGACGCTGCCATCACCGCTCAGGTCCGCACCGCCACAGTCTCCACAACCGAGGTCCAGCCAGCGTACAACAATTACAGCAAGGTCGTCCAAATCCACATCTCCATCCGGCTCAAAATCACCAACCATAGTCAGCCCCGAACTTTCATAGGCACCCATGTCCACAATGGGGATCGATCTGTGAGTTGCTCCCTCATCGGCAGTATTGGGGTCATCCATTAGTCGCAAATTACCGTCAATATCCCTTGGTATTTGCTCGGCAGCACCACCATCTTCATCGATGTCGGCTGTATCGGCGCCGACCGCTCTGCTGTCGCCGGCGTCAATACATGGCGAACTGCTTAATAGCCTCAAGTTGTCGTCTTCCGTACCGACTATGTCATCAGGTCCATCTGCGTCTATAAACAGTGGATCCTCGTTTATATTGCCTGTTCCGGGGTAACCATCTTGCACATTACTGTAATCTACTGTTACCGTTCCACTGACCAAATATATTTCATCAGGCTCATTGTCCCATAGAATACAGTTGCCGACTGTTGTATTGCTACCACCGTTGTTCAGCAACGCGCCCCCGCCGCCACCCGAGTACATGGCATCGGCTGTGTTGCCGCTGAAAGTACAGTTGATAATGCTCGCCCCACAGTTAAAATCACTGCAAATCCCGCCACCGTCATCGTAGGCATAATTCCCGCTGAAAATGCAGTTGATGATGGTTGGATTACTATTATCGTTATAAATTCCGCCTCCGGCACTGTCTGGCGCACCGACAGCGAGATTGCCGGTAAAAGTGCAGTTAATTACATTCGGGTCGCTGTAGCCGGAATTGAATATTCCACCACCGTAGGGACTTTCATTGTTAGTAAAAATACAATTAATCAGCGCGGGACTGCTACTATTTTCATTGCAGACCGCGCCACCAATATAACCTAATGAGTTCAAAATGTTGCAGTTGGCGATTGTCGGGCTGCTGCCGTCACAACGGATCGCTCCGCCCTCATAATCCAGGTCTGTATCTTCAGCGTTAACAATTGTAAATCCATTAATAATGGAATCGGGCCCTTCGCTGTTGTTGAAGTCGAATCCTCGCCCGAGATAACCACAGTCGATGACCGTGGCGGCAACTACGGCCGGGTCCTTGGGATCGGTGCTTCTTACGGTAATGGCTCTGCCACCGAAGTTAATGTTATAGTTGTCTGTACCTGTGTATGTGCCCGGACAGACTACGACAATATCCCCATTGCCGGACGCATCGATAGCGGCCTGGATGGTGGTGTAGTCGGCGGTTCCGTCGTCATCAACTGTAATTACTTGCGCGTTTGAGATACCGACCAGCAGCAGGCAAACCCAGAGCGCATAAACCCTCTGCATACCCCTCACTCCTCAAAATCAAATTGTAGCCGATTCGTATCAATATATTATACTGATTCATTGTCTGACAATCAAGTGTTTTTTGGCCAAAAAATCGCCATACCGCGTTTTTTGGCTGTTTTTGAGCCTTGGCCCGATAATAACATCCGGATCAGTTGCATTAACTGCCACACACGAGAAACTGCCGTACCGCCCATCTCGAAAAAGTCTTGATTTTCGCTTGATTTCGCACATAATTATGAACTTCTTTGAAATATAAAGCGTAAAAAATTAAACTTATTTTCAAGTGCCCTTATGTTTGATATGGCGCAAACTTGAGAGATTCGTTCGGTAACATAAGATTTAGGAAGGAGAAAGTCTTTATGGCTACAGATGTTAAACAAATTGGAGAGTTGGTTCAGCAAAAAAGCGAGTTCGTGCGTGCTCTTTTCGGAGAATTGGATAAGGTAATTGTCGGCCAGCGCTATATGTTAGAGCGTATGCTCGTTGGGCTTTTAGCCAACGGTCATATCCTTTTGGAGGGGGTGCCGGGCCTTGCCAAGACCATGGCTGTAACGGTCTTGTCGCGGGCGATAAACGCGGATTTCAGGCGGATACAGTTTACGCCTGATTTGCTGCCCGCAGATTTGATTGGCACCCAGATATATCGCCAGTCCGACGGCGAGTTTTACACCCGAAAAGGCCCCATCTTCGCGAACATCATCCTGGCAGACGAAATCAACAGGGCACCGGCAAAGGTCCAAAGCGCTCTCCTGGAGGCTATGCAGGAAAGGCAGGTTACGATAGGCGAAGAAACCTTCGGCGTTCCGGTTCCTTTCCTTGTACTTGCCACACAAAATCCTATCGAACAGGAAGGAACGTACCCGCTGCCTGAGGCGCAGCTCGACAGGTTCATGCTGAAGCTCAAGATTGACTATCCTAATAAAGATGAGGAGCGTCAGATTCTCGACAGGATGGCCATTACCGACAAGAAGTTCGACATACAAGCGGTCATCAGTCCCGCACAAATCACAGAGGTAAGAAGCGTAGTTGATGAAATATACATCGACGAAAAGATTAAAGATTACATTGTTGATGTCGTTTACGCCACCCGCCAGCCGGACAAATACGGCCTTGAGTTAGCCGACTTCATAAGCTACGGGGCCTCGCCGCGGGCAACCATTTACCTTGCTGTCGCCGCCAAGGCCAACGCCTTTATCCAGCAACGAGGTTACGTTACCCCACAGGATGTAAAGACCATAGGGCCGGACATCCTGCGCCACAGGGTCATCGTAAGCTATGAAGCCGAGGCCGAGGACAAGACCAGCGACGACATCATAAAGACGATTTTCGACAATATCGAAGTACCATAGATAGTTATGAGATTTTAGTTTTGAGTTTTGAGATAACTCGGAACTAAGAACTCAAAACTAAAAACTAACCATTATGATACCCAAAGAACTAATCAAAAAAATCAGGCAGATTCAGATATACACAACCCGTGCGGTTAATGCGAGCTTTGCCGGCCAGTATGAAAGTGTCTTCAAAGGCAGAGGTATGCAGTTCGACGAGGTCCGCGAATATACACCCGGCGATGATGTTCGCTCCATCGACTGGAATGTTACCGCCCGTACAGGAAAACCATACATCAAGCGTTTTGTCGAAGAACGCGAGATGACAGTGCTTTTCGCTGTTGACCTCAGTGCCTCCGGAGATTTCGGTACGGTCAACAAGGCAAAGAACGAGCTTGCCGCAGAGTTCTGTGCGGTGCTGTCTTTTGCCGCCGCCAAGAACAATGACAAAGTTGGCCTTTTGATTTTCACCGACAAGATAGAACTTTACATCCCCCCGAAGAAAGGTAGCAGCCATGTGTTGAGGCTGATACGGGAACTGCTGTATTTTAAGATGCCCTCCAGCCAAACCAATATAGGCCAGGCCCTTGAATATATTGCCAAGGTCACACGCAAAAAAGCCACGGTCTTTCTCGTTTCCGATTTTATTGAAACCGACTTCAAAAAACCTCTGAGTCTGCTTAATAAACGCCACGATGTCATCGCCGTCTCCGTCCGCGACCGTGCCGAGGTAGCACTGCCGGGGGCCGGACTTATCGAGTTCG
>QNBT01000275.1 GCA_003644205.1 Planctomycetota bacterium
ACCCCTAAACCGCTGCCTTTTTCACCGGTAATATCTAAGCGCACTAACGCTACAATCGCAATGATAACGGCAACTGCAATAACACCGAAACTTAGTATCCGTACATTTATTGTCCCGAATTGTTTATTCATCCGCGTTGATTCTTAGATAAATACTCATAATCCCCTTTGAAAGTTCATTTTACCAAATCCAGTTCAGCCATACGAGACACACCGGCTAAGGCCTGCTGACATCAAAACAGAGCATCCTGTTCATATCACGCAGAATCAATCTTCCGGACGCCAGTGTCATCGGCCCCCACGAGTCCGGCCCCTCTAACACTTTTGCCTCGGCAAGCTGAAAGTAACCGGTCGGCGAGGCTTCGGCAAGTGTCAATAACCCCGAATCATTCATCACAAATATCAAACCGTCTGCGATAATGAAAGGTCCGAGTCCGAACTTATGCGCGCTTGTGCTGGTCCATATTATATTGCCGTCGGGCGCCAGACAGGTAAGTTGACCGCCCGGCCTAACACCGTAAATATAACCCTTGTAGAAAATCGGTGTTTGTTGGTCCGCCCCGAATACCTCCGGTGCAAGCCTGAAAACCTTTTCGGCCTTTATCTTTTCGCCTTCTTTCGTCAGCTTCAACATCATGCTGCCCTGATTGTAACCTGCCGACAGAAAAATCAAACCGTCACCAATCGCTAACGGCGAGGGGATATTCGTCCGCATCTTCCACTCGGTAGTTTCCCATAGAATCCTGCCATCCTCAGCCGATACCCCGACAACGCCCCCGCTGGCGCAATACACATACATACGCATCCCCTCAAACTCCACCGGCATTATCGAAGAATGGGTCATTTGCCATTTGTTCGGGTTGGGACTCTTCCAGATAATCTCGCCCGTTTCACAATCGGCCGCTATCATTAACACATCACCACCAGGAGCGATAATCGCCTTGCCGTCCTCGATAAGCGGGCACTGCCCCGCATACCACAGCGGAACCTTCGTGCCGAATTCCCTTACCAAATTCAGCATCCAGCGAAACTGGCCTGTTACCGAATCCAGACATGTAACGTGGCACTTCGGCCCTAAGGCGACAAGGTATTTATCCGTCACCGCCGGTACTGTTCGACTCATACCATGGTTTCGTTTTATTTTGACGGGATACGAGTACCGCCAGATATCCCTGCCGTCTGCAAAAGACAGACATCGAATCACGTCGGCCTGCTTGTCACGGTCGTAATCCAGAATATATACACGACCGCTATGAACTGCCGCGCTGGCATACCCCTCCCCAACATCGATACTCCACAAAACCTTCGGCCCCTCATCGGGCCAGTTCCTCGCAAGTTCGACGCCTTCTGTGCTGATATTATCAAAATTGGAACCTCTGAATCGAGGCCAACTACCCGTTAACTGGCCGGGCGTACCATCGAACAGCTCTAACTTGCCTGCTAACTTCTTCGGTTCGCCTTCGTCTTGGACTATCTCTTCAGTTCCATCTCCTCCGGGTAGCCGCACTGTCAGCTTACACGCCGGGTCGCTACGGAGCCAAACATACAATAACACCGCTCCCACAACCGCCAAAAACACCGGAATCAACCTCGACAGAACCGAATATCTCATACATCCCTTATCAGTGATTTATCAACACTATTCATGTCTCAGCGCATCAAGAACTCTGCCGCTAAGTGTAAACGTTGCCGCCAGCCATATCCACAAAATGCCACTGGCTCCTATGGCCCCAATTGTTATCGCAAGCGACAGATACGGCACATTTGCTCCCGGCGAGCGCAGCACAGGCCGAATTGCCACTAATGCCGCAACCACACCGCACAGCAAGCCGAACAGCATAAGTGAGCCGTATTCATAAAGTACCATCTGCTTAAGTATCTTTTTGCCGAATCCCACCGCCCGCAGCATTGCCATCTCGCCCCGCCTTTCAAGTGCGTTCAAGAGCACTACCAGCCCGATACCGACACTTCCGAGAACCAGCCCAAGCCCGCCAAGCAACTCGAATATGGAAAGATAGGTATTCTCAACTGTGTTGAACCGGGCAAGCCGTTGTGTGGTTGGTATTATATCCAGGCCGAAATCGACCAATCTGCTTGAAAGCTTCTCGCTTACCTCGCCTTGATGCTTCTCTGCCGTGTCTATCAGAAACATTCTGTATCCCTCCTCCGATGGAAAACGCCTGACAAACTCATCTTCCGCGATAATTAAGCTGCCCTGTAAGACCGAATTCTTCAGCATCCCGACTAATCGCAACCTAAATTCTCTTCCCTTCTCATCGACATAATCAATTTCATCTCCCATCCTTTTACCTAACGCCCAGATAATCGTTGCATAATCACCTATCGCGGGAACTACATCTGCACCGGCATCGATATCAAGCAAGCCCCAGCCGGCATCTACATTTAATCCTTCAACTGCTGACATGAAGCCAAAAGCACTTCTCTGCTTCAATTGGCCCGGCTCCAATCCTAATAATCGGGGCCTCTGCGCACGATTCAGATTCAGGCAACTGGCGTCATCACCGTCACGCACGTGAAGCTGGACTATATCAACCCCTTCCAATTCCTCCAGCCCTAACGACTTCCGCTCGGCATTGCTGTTTAAGTCCTGCAGGATACCTATACTTGATTCGCCGAGCAGTGCAAAACCTCCCGTACCTGAATCCCTTCTGTGCGGGTCTGCAAAGGGGGCTTTTCTGTTCGCTCCTACCGCGATAACAAGAAAGCTTCCTGCTGCAAGTAATCCCACAATCGCAAGACTTCTGCGACTCCGCCTCGTGCAATTTCGCACACCTAATCCGCCAACTGATGTCATCGGTCCTGCCCATCTGCCACCAATTATGCCTAACAAAGCAGAAGCAATGCCAATCTCGGCAATCAGCAGCAAGGCTCCCGCTCCAAAAAAGGC
Source organism: Planctomycetota bacterium (assembly GCA_003644205.1). GTDB lineage: Bacteria > Planctomycetota > Phycisphaerae > Sedimentisphaerales > Anaerohalosphaeraceae > QNBT01. The sequence goes on from QNBT01000275.1 coordinate 2,908, forward strand.
CCCGCTCTTTTCCTCTGCCATAATAGCGATCAGCACCACCGCACCAATCACAGCCGCTATTGCTACCCACAATCCTGTTTTACCTTTTTGGGCGTCCCTTCTGGTTCCGAGACTCACTCCCTGCGCCCGGCCGAGAAGCTCGCGAGCCGGCTGGCGAAATTGTTTTCGTAACGACAGCCATATAGCGACAAAAGACACGAGCAAGCCACCGCCGGCTCCGATGAGCATGCTTGAACTATCTACATTAAAATGAATCGCCGAACCACCCACAGCACCTTGCCACACGGTTCGGAGCCCGTAAATCATAGCCTTAGTGTAAATTGCCCCGGCTGCTACCCCGACAACTGTACCCAACACCGCTAATATGCCTCCCTCAAGCAACAATAGCAGTCTCACCAACTTTGGAGCAAATCCCACCGCTAATAACATTCCGACCTGCTCACTTCGCCTTTCTACACCGAATACGAAAACAAGGCCCATCAGAATCAGCGCCGATGCAATCAGAAACATGCTCAGCCCTAAGAACAGTTGTCCGAAATCAGTCGCTTCCTGACCCGCTTTTAAGCCGAGCGTGCGAACCGGCTGAAAGTAAAGACCCGCTGATGAAACATCAATCGTTTTCAATATCCCCTCAGATATTTTTGCCTCCGATACTTTTCCCAACGGATACCTTACGCCGGTTAAATTGCCGAACCTGTTGCTCCACATCTTCCGGCCGGCCGGTAAAGTAACAAACGCTTTCGGCCTGCCCCTGTGCGCAGCCCAATAGTCCTCGTCTTTCGGACGTATCTTTTTGACATCAATCGGTATGCCCGGCTCCCAGTCGCGACAATTGGTCTTATCAGCTAAGCCCGGAAAATCGGGCATCAAGTCGCTGTCGCCCGCCTTGTCTGTGGGCAATATGTCTAACACTCGAAAAGCACTTTTTCGTTCCTGGAGTCTTCGCATCGGCCCTAAGACAAAATAGCTAAGCGAAATCCGGTCGCCGACCTTGGCTCCAATGTCGTCGGCAAGCCATTGGTTGAGCAGAATCTCATCGTCCTTCATGCAGGCAGGGATAATATCACTATTGCTAAAATCGCCCCC
>QNBT01000276.1 GCA_003644205.1 Planctomycetota bacterium
TTGTTAGTTTTAACGGTTGTTTTTTTACCTATGCTATATGCGAGCATTATTGTAGGGGCTGGCGGAAAAAGCAAGAAAAATTTTAGTATCCTCACAAACTTTGGGACGATACCAAAATTTTGGTCGTTAGTCGTATTGATGGCCCAGGTTCGACAGGCTTACTTCAGGGAAAGCCCATCCTGCAAATACTCAATATCGGTCAAGAATTATCCTCGTCGTTGGACCCTTCCGAAACCTCAGTTTCTTCTTTCTTTTCGATGTCTTCGAGCAAATCTTCGAGCTTTTTGGTCATGTTGTCGGCTTTAAATTTGGGGATCCGGTAAATCCAGCCGGCGTGCTTTTCGGAGAAGCTCTTGGCGCCGTTTCTGGCTAACAATATGGCCTCTTTCTTTTTAAGCTCTTCTTCCGATTCGACCTCGCGCTCCTTGGTAACGAGCGCCTGGTCGGTGAACATGGCTTCGCATTTGACGTGTGTGCTATCTTCCTTTTGAGCTATAGAAAATGTGTAAACGGTGGAATCTTCAAGCCGGCAGATATACGTTGAGTCAAACTTTAAATCGGAGGCATCGGATGAATCTTTTTGGACGTCATCGAAGGACAGATTCGTAAGTGCAAAGAAGACCCGCTCATATACGCCATCTTTGAGTTTTTTACCGTCGGGCATATTTTCAAGAGTGATAACGTTTTCGGCGCCTTCCTTCTTCAGGGTGTAGGTTTCGTCGGGTGAAGTTACGGTGACGCTTTTGATTTTATCTCGGTCGATATTAAGAAGGGTCTTGTCGATGAAATCCATATCTCTCAACCGAGTAGGCCAGGGCACATCGAGAGTAAGATAGACGTCATTGCTCGATATAAGTCGAACATAGAAACCGTCTCTGTTTTCGTCCCGATTTGAAATCAGCAGACCTGTTATCAGGTTGCTGCCGGCGTCGAAAAGCTTGACGACGTGTTTGGCCTCTGTTTCGGTTACGCCGAGGTCGGCGTGGTTTGCAGGGTTGTCGGTGACAAATTCAGCGGTCTTTATGTCCAGACAGGCGGCTATGACTCCGTTTATCTCGGTTGTCTTGGCCGGGTAATCATCTTTGCCTGCGACTACAAAACGTTTGCCACTGCGCGTAAGTATAATCTGGTCGTCGCCGGTACCCAATACGATTGAGGCAATCTTATTTGTATCAAGGCCCTGCAAGAGGTATGACGGGCCGCTTGAGGCATGGGGCGGCTTACCGGCAGAAAAACGCATTTGCACCCCCGCCAATACGACCATCACGATTGCGACTATTCCCAGTATTACAAGTTTTCTATTGCTCATTGTTAGACTCCCGGTGAAATTTTTCGATACTAAGCATCAATTGCATGACCGATGTAGTGCCTTCGCATTACAGCACGGCGGATGCCTAAGACAATTGCTATGATAAGTGTAACAATCGGCCCCGGCAGCGTGCAAAAGTTTCGAAGGCGCGTGCCGAGGGCCTCGATACGCTCTCTTTTTATCATTTTTATCCGTCTTAACTGGCTCTGAGCGGCATGAATTTTCAACTCCAAATCCTTTTTCTTCTCCAGAATCGAGGTTTCAATTATGTCGGCTTCGGTTTGGTTTGACGTTGACAGGATTTTGCCGAGTTCCTGTTGAAATCCTGCGATTTCGGCGTTGATCCTTGCCTCTTCTTCAGCGGTTTCGGCTTCGGCACGTGCCTCAATTTCATCGACAACGGTGAACGGCCGCTGGAAATTGCCGCGGGAGCGGATTGAGATAAGATTTGCCGAGCCGGCCAATTCCTCGATAGCATTGAGAAGCAGCGCGCTGTTGTCATCTACTACTGCAAGCAGCCCGAAGATTGCCTCGCGGTAGGCCACGATGTCGCTGATGAAGTCAACGTCGGCGAATACAACCACCGCACAGTCTTCCTCGGCCTCGGTTAAGCCCGTTATCTTTTTGGTTTTGACGGCTTTTTCTTCATCACCGGATTCGCCCGCATCTCCTGTTTCATCTTCACTTTGGACCGAATCATCCTCGACTTCAATACCATCAGGGAATGCGGATTTGAAGCGGCCGGTGACAAGATAGGCCATAGCTACCGGCTCTGTACCATCAGTGAACTTGCTCAGGAGGTCCGGGTAGTCGGGCATCATCAGCTCGCCGGGACTTGAAACGGTCCAGGAGTTGCCGCGGCTTGTGGTTGTTAGCAGTGGAGTAAGTTGAATGTTTGAGTCGTCCTGACCGGCGGCTACTTCTCTTAACACGCCGGGGAAAAGGACTCTGACCTTGTTGAGGTCGGCGCTGATAGCACTATCAGCATTAAAACAACCCTTGACCAGGAGCATATAAGCTATGATTTTATCCCGCCTCTGATTCGGTCTTAATGAACCTTCAATTGCCAGGCCTCTATCGCCTGCGAAGGTATTTTCCGGCATCTCAAGCCCCCAGCCCTTGAGGAGCCTGTTCAGATTGGAGCTGGTCTTATATGTGAAGGTCTCATACGGATTCTGGGTTGGTGGGGGTCTGTCGGCAATACAATGTGGATCGACAAGGACAATCGCCCGGCCGCCTTTTAGAATGAACTGGTCAATTGCGAATTGTGTTTTTTCGCTGAGGTCCTTGGGATGGACCACAAGGAGAATATCGGTATCCTTGATTTGGTCTGTATCGGTGGGGATTTGTTTTACATCATACATTTGCTTCAACTGCCGCACTATGCCCCACGGAGGCTTTGGACTCTGGCCCTGCATTTGCATCAACTGGGCCATATAGCCGCTTACGTTATCGCCCATGACCTTAAGAGGACTGAGAATGCCAATACGTTTCTTCTCGCGGGTGATAGCGGTGTCGATCAGATAGCTTATATCGTATTCGACAAAATTCTGTCGCTCGGGCGAGAAGAATTCGATGGTTTTCTCGACTCCCCACTGGGTCTGGAGCACGAGGCCGAAAAAGAAGCTCTCCTCTTCGGTGATAGAAAAACGCCTCAGACCATATCGCAGGGCCTGGGCCTCTTCGTCGGAAAATGGGCGAGGGTCGATAATCTCCAGCTCAACCATGCCTTTTCCCGCACGAACGTATTCATCGAGCAGGGCCCTGACAAAATAGTAGTATTCGTTGAAATAGCGGATCTGGTCGGGGCCTTTCATTGCGGCGGTTTTGGTGTAATAGAGCTTGAGCTTTACAGGCTGATTGAGGCCGGCAAGTATGGCCTTTGTGCCGTCCGAAAGAGTGTACAGCTTTTGTTCGGTAATATCGGCCCTTAACGACTTTGCAGTTGTCTGGCAGATACTAATGGCCGAGAAGGTGATAGCGGCCACAAAAACAATGGCTATTATTGCACGCGATAACCTGTTCATCAGCTTGCCTTCCTTTCATCCAAGATAATACTGCAGGCCACGATCCAACCGATAATCAGTATCAGGAAATATGCGATGTCCCTGAACTCAATTACGCCTTTGAGGACCGAGTCGAAGTGAACCTGTATGCTCATGCTCTCAATTACAGAAATTGCCGAAGCGGGCAGGGCTGCCGACAGATAGTTCAGAGTGGTGGGCATACCGGCATAGACGAGAATCCCACAGGCGACGACAGCGAGGACAAAGCTTATGACCTGGTTCTTCGATACTGCCGAAAAGAACGCCCCGACTGCAAGAAATCCACCGGCTAACAGGAAGCTGCCGATGTAACCGGAAATTATAAGACCCTCGTCCGGGTCGCCGAGATAACAAACGACAAGAGGCACCGGAAAAGTCAGCAGCAGTGCGATACCGAGGAAGCACCAGGCCGCGACGAATTTTCCGATGACGGCCTGTGTTACCGTTATCGGGAGTGTCAATAATATCTCGATAGAGCCGGATTTTCGCTCCTCGGCCCATAACCGCATCGCTGTTGAGGGGACCATGAAGACGAAAAGCAACGGCAGGTTCGAGAAAAATGTCCGCATGTCAGCCTGTCGTATCTCGTAGAAGCCGTCCCGGAACGGCATGTAGCCGGCAAA
>QNBT01000277.1 GCA_003644205.1 Planctomycetota bacterium
CGGCGGCTGTGAAGATTGCGGTTGATATGGTTGCCGAAAAGCTTATTACCCAAAAGGAGGCGGTCGGGCGTGTTGAGCCGGAGCAGTTGGATATGCTCCTGCACCCGTCGTTTGACCCCAAGGCGGCGCGAAATGTTATCGCGACCGGTCTGCCCGCTTCGCCGGGTGCGGCTGTCGGGCAGGTCGTTTTCACCGCCGACCGCGCCGAAGCGTGGCGAGACAAAGGTAAGAAGGTAATTCTCGTCCGCATTGAGACCAGCCCGGAGGATATCGGCGGCATGGATGCAGCGGAAGGCATCATGACCGCACGCGGCGGTATGACCAGCCATGCAGCCGTTGTCGCCCGAGGTATGGGTAAATGCTGCGTTGCGGGCGTAGGCGAAATCAATATCAACTACAAAGCCAGGAAGTTCACAGTAGGAAAAATCACGGTGAAGGAAGGCGACTGGATAAGTCTCGATGGTTCTGCCGGGCAGGTCATCTCAGGCAAAGTGCCGACGGTAAGCCCAACTATGAGCGGCGACTTCGGTAAGTTTATGGCTATATGCGACAAGGTACGCAAGTTGGGCGTCCGCACAAATGCCGATACTCCCGGCGACTCCAAAAGGGCAAGAGATTTTGGCGCAGAAGGAATCGGGCTTTGCCGGACCGAGCACATGTTCTTCGAGGGCGACCGAATATGGGCGGTACGTGAGATGATATTGGCTGCCGAAGATTATGACGTTATGTTAGAAAAGCTCGCCGCCGCCGGAACTGAAAAAGAGAAAAGGCAAATCAGAAAAGATTATGCCCCTGTGAAGAAGCAGTTTGAGGGTGCGCTCAAGAAGCTGCTGCCGTATCAGCGGAAGGATTTCATCGGCATTTTCCAGGCAATGGCCGGGCTGCCCGTTACGATTCGCCTGCTTGACCCCCCGTTGCATGAATTTTTGCCGCAGGAGCCGAAGGCCCAGGCCGAGATGGCAAAAAGGCTCAAAATCAGTACGGCCCGCGTCAAAGAAGAGGTCGAAAAGCTGCATGAGTTCAATCCGATGTTAGGCCATCGCGGCTGCCGGTTGGCAGTTACATATCCGGCTATCTACCGTATGCAGGCACGGGCGATTATCGAGGCGGCTATTGCAGTCAGGAGGCAGCGTAAGATTGTCCTGCCGGAGATTATGATTCCCTTAGTCGGTTCGGTTGAAGAGTTGAAATTTGTAAAGACCGAAATATTAGATGAGATTGAGCAGGTCTTCAAAGAGAAAAAGACCCGTATCAGGTTCTTAGTCGGCACGATGATTGAGGTGCCCAGGGCTGCCCTTACCGCCGATGAGATTGCCACGGAAGCGGAATTCTTTAGCTTTGGCACTAACGACCTTACACAGATGGCGATGGGCTTTTCGCGCGATGATGCCGGCAAATTCTTAGGTGAATATGTCGAGCACGGGATTTATGCAACAGACCCCTTCCAGTCGCTTGACCAGACCGGTGTTGGTAAGCTTGTCAGTATCGGGATTGACCTTGGCAGGATGGCCCGCAAAAAGCTCAAGGTCGGTATCTGCGGCGAGCACGGCGGCGACCCTGCGAGCATTGACTTTTGCCACAGGGCGGGCATGGATTATGTCTCCTGCTCACCGTTCCGTGTACCGATTGCAAGATTAGCCGCCGCCCAGGCCGCTATCAGAAACGCGTAACTGTTTTTGACTCTTTTGTCATTCCTGCAGAAGCAGGAAGCTACGACTTGTGGTAGAGAATGGATTCCAAATCCCTTCGACCTTGTTCAGGGCAGGCAAGTTTGGAATGACAATGACAGGGTGGGCTTATAGCCCACCTTTTTTGTCCTATAGAGAGCGTTTGGGTATTTGGTTGTGGGCAGGAAGAAGAAAAAAATCAAATTGGCGATGAGCCGACGGCAGCGGACGGTTTTAATTGTGGTATGCGTGCTGGCGGCGGGAGTTGCCGTGTGGCTGGACCGGCAGGCGGGCAGCGGACTTCGGCGACGGATTGTGCAGACCTGGCCGAGGAACGATGTTGAGAAGTATAACGGCAGGAAATTTACGGTTGTAAATATCGTTGACGGCGATACGTTGGATATTGATATTGCGGATGGCAAATACAAGCATACGCGGGTAAGGCTCTTAGGGATAGATACGCCGGAGACGGGGGCAGGTAAGACAGAGGCTATGTACTACGGACAGGAGGCGACGGAATTTGCCCGGTCACTTGCGCTCGGCAAGCGAGTTACGGTGTTCTTGGACAGCAAGAGCAAAACAAGGGACAGGTACGGCAGATTGTTGGCACATCTCAAATTAGAAGACGGGCGGATTGTGAACGAAGAATTAGTGGCGGGAGGCTTTGCTTATGCCGACCTGCGTTTTGCGAACGACCGGTTCAAGGAGTACGTTGGCTTGCAGGCCGAGGCCAAAGCGCACAAAAAGGGGCTATGGAACCAGGTTACGACCGAACAATTGCCGAGATGGCTTCAGCGCGAGCGGCCGGGCGATTAGCCGCCGGTTTTTCGCAATTCGTAGTGTAAGATTCAGTAGGGTGCGATGCATCGCACCAATTTTGGGAGAAGGAAGGCGAAAGGGATGGAGATTTCCTGGAAATAAAACCAACTCGTGGTATAAACTTCTTGTATCGGCATGGAAAACGTCACCCACAACGGCTGGACAATAAAATAGGGTACAAAAAATGATATGACAAGAGCTGACCAGCAGGGCTGCGATGAGTTTGTTTGTGACGCCTATATACCAATAAAATGATCGCCGCCCATCTCAGATGGGCAATAAAAAAATAGTTGCTCTGTAGAAAACCTTACAGATGTCATTCTGAGCGAAGCGAAGAATCTCAAATCTTCGTATATCGGAGATTATTCACTTCCTTTCATTCCGTTCAGAATGACAATTTTCAGAGGTTTCCTACAGAGCAAAAATAGTCAGAAGGAGAAACTGTATGGAGCGTTTACTTGAATTTGTTCCCGAAAAGCTTCACGAGGTTTTTGCGGCAATTGTGGGATTGACGGACGATTTTTGTGACTCACACCTTAGCAGGGACTACCGGCAACTCGCCCGTGATATGGCTGTGGAAATCTGTCAGAATGGCTTGCCTGTGAAGAAAGGCAGGCCCAAGAGTTGGGCCTGCGGAATTATTCACGCGCTGGGTTGGGTAAACTTTTTGGCTGACCCCAGCTTTGAGCCTTATATGTCCGTCGGCGAGTTGGCGGAAAGATGCGGTGTATCTGAAGGGACAATGGCGAGCAAATCAAAGATAATTCGTGATGGGCTGAATATTATGCCGATGGACCCGGAGTGGTGCCTGCCCGAGTTGCTTGAAAAAAATCCTTTGGTTTGGATGTTGGAAGTCAACGGATTGGTAATGGATATACGAACCGCTCCCAGAGACATTCAAGAAGCAGCCTATGCCGAAGGATTGATACCCTTCATTCCAAGTGATGAAGCAGAATCTGGTTTGCAATTAGACGAAGATGCAAAAATCCTTAAATTTCCAACAGCACAAGGCAAGTCACCCAAGCCGGGGCCTGCCAAAAAGCCTGAGTATGACGGCCCGACCCTTTTCTAAAGCAGGAATGTTATAAACTGCACGTGCTGCAAAGATGTTATGAGCTCAAACTGACCATTTTGGAACATAACAGTCGGTTTGAGTTCTTTATTCGAGGGGGCGTTTTCTGTAGAGTTTTGTTTCGAGGGCTCTTTGATAGGCGGTCCAGTCCGCTTCGCCGGGGTGATTATCTATCAGGTCCGTAACCTGGTTCATCTTGGCATCTAAATCGTCAATATAATAGACCATAAACGCCTCGGCGGTGGCGGGCAGCTTGGGTGAGCCAAACTCGTATTGGCCATGGTGGCTTAGGATAATATGGTTAAGACTATCCAGAACAGCCTGATTTAAGACTGTCCCTTTTTCAGCGAGAGCCGCGACCTTTTTATCTATCATCTGGACACCCTGAACGATGTGGCCTGTGAGCTGGCCCGAGTC
>QNBT01000278.1 GCA_003644205.1 Planctomycetota bacterium
CTCTTTTTATAAAAGACGCGAGTAACCCTCTGCCCTGCTTTTTTATCCGGATCGTTTAAAGCATAGAAGTAAAAAATATCTCCCGTAACTTTATCTACCACCGGAGCACAGTTGGTCCAGGTTTCCTTCACACCCGGATGTCCGTGAGCGTTCCAGTAGGAACCGTCCATCCTTTCGATAACAATTTCCTTGCCCCAGGTGCGCCCGCTGTCGGTGCTGCGTTTTAGCAATTTGTCCTTCGGCCCGGAATCGTCCTTCGCTTTTTCGCGACCCTCGCTAAAGGCCAGCACCGTTCCCTGTTTGGTAACGGCAAACCCGTATACATGATGCGTGTCGTATCCGCCTTCCTTGTAATCCCAGACCAGAGATTCTTCGAAAAAAGGTTCGGCTCCCATGGACAAACAGGGAAATAGCAGCACCACCAAACAGAACAAACTTCTCATTTTCATAATCCTCAAATAATTTCTTTTCCTGTTATGCCCCATGCCCCCTTTAGCCGGAGTAAATCAATATCTGCCCACCATCGGCGAACCGGTATTTGTCGCCATTACCGTAATGTCGTAACTGCGAATCATCAACTCGGCTTTTACCTGCTGATGCTTCGGATCGTCCCAGAGATTAACGAACTCACCGGGGTCCTTTTCAAGGTCATATAATTGCCCGGTATCCATTCCATGATAGTTTACCAGCTTTCGTCTCAGGCAATTCAGCTAAAACCGACCAATTAAGCAACTCATCAGATCCCTCCTGTGCTGAAACATCACACAAAGGAAGAATGAATAATGAAACTAAAAACAGTATTAATAAAAACTTCATATCTCCCCATATTTTACCCCCAGGTTCCTTCCCAGAAACTTTTTAAATTAAGTTTTACCAACACCGCTGAGCCTCTTTTCTGATAGAATATCACATTACTGGCAACAATTCAAGGTTTCCAGTAATACTTGGCATTAACCATACCCAATCGGTATCGGTCTCAAGCGTTTGATTCGTTCAAGGATTTCCACAAACAGTGATTGCGAACGAAACTACAAACAAAATGAGCTGTCAAGTCGATAGTTATTTTTTCAACACAAGCTGAAATTGCAATTTAAAGTGCTATAAACAGCGATTTGTTTTTAAAAAGTACCGGACCCCTAATTTACCCCCAGCTTAGCCTGCAGCCGCTTGTTCGCCTCAGCGATACACTTGACAATCTCGGAATTGCGCCCAATAGTCAGATCAAACCGCTGAGGATTTTTCTGGTCCATCGGCCGGTCGGATTGATAGCACCACCAGTAGGACAGCTGTACGCCCGAGTCGATGACGCTGTTTAGTGTTTTCTCCACCCAGGGTTTAGCGGCTTTCACATCGGTGTAGCTTTCGAAATAGCCGGGAGTCTCCTTCCAGATATTTTTATCTGTTTTGGGTTTGACCTGCAATCCGATCTCACCAATCATAAGCGGTTTGCCAATGCGTTTGGAAAACGCCATCCAGTCCCGATTGCCGAGGAAAGTATGGCCACCTGAACCATCTGAGATAACATAACCCGGCTTATCATTCATGTACGAATGGACATCAATTACATCAACCGCAGTATCTTTATAAAGCAGTTCGAAACATTTGAACTGCTCGTTCAATGTATCCTTCTTCCAGCCCTTACGCTGATAGAGATTCCATTGACATTCCCTCATATGCGAGCCGCCGCTGTTGACGAGCCGCAACGGGTCGGCTGCCTTGATGCGCCTGGCCACGTCGTCGAGGAACCCCGCCACGTCCTTGAGCGTGGGCATGCGCTCGCCTTTGTAAATCCGATCCTTGTTTCCGATGTCAGCCGAGAGCGTAGTTTCATTGCCGACTTCCCACATCAGTACGGTCTTGCGATTCTTGTAGCGTGCCACAACCTCATCGATATACCGATACAGCAATTTGCGTCCGCGCGACTGAGGGTTGGTCATGAGTTCACGCTTGTGTTCTGCGCCATGAACCCAGCCTTTGCCCGGAACAATCTTGGCGTCAGTAAACGTCCCGGCAGCCAGTGACCAGACCACGCGGATGTCGTGCCGGTCGCACAGTTCAAGCGCCTTGTCCAACGCTGCATACAACAGTTTGCGTTTTGCGGGGTCAGCATAGGACTCAGGACCGCGCGGCCCCCACGGTAAAGCAAAAAAGCGAATCGTACGAAAACCCATCTCATGCAGTTCACGCAGCGCCTTATCCTGAGCTTTAACCAAAGGGTTGGACGCCGTAAGGGCATGACCTTTTTCCAACTGGTCGTAAAGCTGCCACAGCAAGTCGAACTTATTAAAGCTGATCTCAGCGAAAGGCTTACCGTCAAGAAAAAAACGCCCCCCGCGAATCGAAAGCACGTCATCGCAGGTCAGCGATGCGGTATTATCGTCAGCGGCTTTTGCATTTTTCTCAAAGTTGCCCATCTTCCCCGCGAACAGCGGCCAGTCGCTTGCGGCATGGTAAAGCCGCGGCTGTTCGAAGGTGTCGTAGGTCCAATACAGCATGCCTTTCATACCAGCTTCCACTGCCAGTTCGCGCACGCGTGCCATGTTGTCGACAGCTTGATCGAATGTCTTGGCGACGGATTTGAAGGCACCGAATTCGCCCATGATGATGGGGGTCTCTTTTTGGATTTCTTTCATCTCCGGAGTAAAGAATCCGGTCGATTTCAGGTTCAGGCGGAAGGTCTGGTCTATAGACTCATTCCTGATAGTGGGATAGAAATGCACATCAAGGAAATCGAGCGGACCTTTGCCAATGGCCGTGAGCATAGGCGGATAGCGCTCGTCTTTGGTCTTGCCCGGCCAAACACCAGCGTGCTTGATCGGATCCTTGCCGACTGCTCTTGGGACAAAGACGCCCTCGGCAACGAGCATATCAGGATCGATAGCCTTTACAGCTTTAACCACACGCTTATGGTAATAGCGGTAGCCTTCGTCCATCAGAGCCTGACGCTCATCGCTACTGGACAGGTCGTAGGTTTTACCGTTAGCGGCGATAAACTTGCCCTCTTTTTCCGTGAAGGGCCACTGGTTGGCGAGGAGGTAAGCTTCATTCTGACATTCCAGTCCCAGCAGCGTTGGCAGCAGCGCAGGCTCCTTGCGTTTAATATACGACAGGAACGATGTGATATGTTTGACGCGAACGGCAATGCCGTCCCTGGTGAGGACAAGGACATTCTTGTTATGACCTTTACCTCGCAGGCGCTGGCGGTAATAGGCATTTAGAGGCACGCCGCCATCACCGAAGGTTGGAAAGACGTAGATGCCGTAATGCGTTGCCCGCCGCAGAAAATCCAGAACGTTTTCCATGTATGGTTCGTAGATCGCCTTTGTCGTGTCGTAATACCCGGCGATACCGGGATTGGTCTTGCTGCGCCCGATGATGAACACCCGGACCGTGTTGTAGCCAGCCCTGCTCAATACGCTGAACATGGCCTCGGCCCGGTCAGGATCATAGTAGGCCTTCGTAGTCTTGGTGTCGGCGTCGAATGTAGCGTGATCTCCCCGCAGTCTAATATAGTTGAACCCCTTCACGAAAAAGGTGGCTCCGGATTCGGTGCCAATGAACTGTGCCCCATCTTCGCCGGCTCGGATGCCGATCCGTTCAAGCTGTTTGAACTGTCCCTGTGCCGTTGCAACCGAGGCAACCATCGATAACCCGCATAACAACATACCGGCAATGGCACTGAACTTTGAATATTTACACATACTCATACTTTAATACACCCAGCAAAAACCACAACACTTAAAACCGCCAGCAATAACATCTTCTTCGTAAACAAAACCTTTCCTTTCTATTTTAGGGCTTGCTGAAAAAGCCTTTTGTCCTTTTTCTCTTTGCGACCAGCCCACTGTGTCCGCACAGCGCGACGAGTGGGCTCAGATTGCTGACTTGAGAACTGTCGGCACTTGACCTTTGTCACTATCATCAATGTCTTTGTGTTCGCCGTCCTGCTCCATTACGCCTTGAACAATGGACTC
>QNBT01000279.1 GCA_003644205.1 Planctomycetota bacterium
CACAGAATTTTCAGCTGCGTCGAAAAAAATCTTGAAAATTTCCAATTTTCTATTTGACATTCGCCCGATTGTAACATATACTATAACTGTCGGACGAATGATAAATCAATATTGAGGAGTGAGCCATGAACAAACTCAAAAAAAACTGTAGGATTGAAATACAAATTCAAACCTGTCCGTGGAAATACCCTGCTGGGCCAGAATGGGAAACTGTTGCTACTTTCTACGATTACAAGGCGGCGGCCTTCTATCTTGTGGCTTTGGTTAACGATGTTGACGTTGTCCGCGATTTCTACCGCATTGTAGAAAAATAGCCCGCATTGCCCTTGTAATACCCTGCTACTGCGCCAGTGATAATTGACCAGTAGCGGGGACTTATGAGGACAGTGAGCTAACAGATTAAGAGTTAATTTGGGAGCGAAAAATGAGAGACAAGACACTAACACACTGCCGAATCTGCGGCAAGCGGGTAAAAGGCCACAAGCCAGCCCCTGGTATACATCCTGTGTGCGACAGTTGCTTCGCCAAGAAGATGGGCGAAATCGGCTACCCCGTGCCAGCCAAGCCAAGAAGGCGGTATACGTGGGCGATCAGTGGTTAACCTGGGCTTAGGAGCGAATCATGCAACCATATAGAGTAATCAAAATACACTGGAACAAACAACGAGTCGAACGAATCATAAAACGTCTCGGTTTGATCTGCCAATGGGACGGCACGTTTACCGGGCGCTGGACAGGCTATAAGCAATATCTGCCGTCTGAGCGCAAAATAGCGTTCCATTTCACCTGTCAGAATTATTGACTATCTGCCGCACCGGGCCAGTAACATGGCTCGGACCGATTGATAGCTGAACTGAATTTGGGAGCGAATCATGCGAATACAGTATAACTGGAAGCTGGAATGGCTCGACGACGGCGAGGTTTTTCTAACGGACGTGGTCAAACTGCCGGAATTTCCTAACTCGGCAGAGATACTCGCTGCCGTTAATAGTCAAGCGGTGGAAGCGGTAGAGGCAGACGAGTGCCTCATTTACGGCGGATATGGTAAATGGTACGTTGATTTTTTCGACGATGATACTGAATCAGCACGCCTGGTGCTTATTAAAAGCAAGGCCTGCGAACATTGTGGCGAGCACAACCAGGACCATTATGTGATCGTTGAAAAAGACGGCCACAAAGTCTATGTTTGTGAAACGTGTTATTTGAAATGGTTGGTGGGTTGAAAGGATAAAACAATGACGCTGTATAGGATTCTGCAAGGAACATTGGTGGCCACGTTCGTTAGCAAAATCACTGGCGAGCACGGGCGTATTTACATGGCCCCAGAGAGTCGGGGCTACAAGACGGGCTATCGGCCAAAGGACTTCTTTTGGCTCGTCCCCTTCACAAATAATGGCGTGCCGCGAGGAAACTGGCTTGGCATCAGTAGGGACGCACGACGTCGGACAATCGAGCAGCACAGTGATGTTGCTGTTGTTGACCGGGCGTTGTGGCAAAGGTTGATTAAATGAGCGCCAGAAAGGACAGAACAATGAAACATGCCTGTGGGCATTGTGGCAAACATAATCAGGGCCGTTATGTGATTGTTGAGAAGAACGGTCGCAAAGTCTACGTTTGTAAGGCGTGCTGCTTGAAATGGCTGGTGGGGAGTAAAATAGGCTGAAAGGAAGAACGATGAAATTTGAAATCTTCAACAAACCACGAAAACCGAAAGAAAAGTCAGTAATGCTGCGGATCGGCTTACATCCAGACGGTTGCGAGATCGTCGCTGTAGACGACAATGGCGATCCTATTCCTATGGGCCGTCTTTTGCGATTTGAAAAAAGTGGAAAGATTTTTCGACTTCGTAACATTAATCCCGAGCTTGGTTTTGCTTTAGACGAATGCGGAAGAATCAAATTGGAAGAGGAATAAAATGACAACGACCATAGCTGAATTTTACCGATATGTCCACAAAGTCGGGCTGGAAAAGGAAATCGTCATGCTCGCTGTATGGGCTTATTTGGCAATGCTTTGAGGTGTAACAATGAAAATTGAACTACAAACCTGTCCGTGGAAAGGGGCTGTGAAGCCAGAATGGGAAACTATCGCTGTCTTTTACGACTACAAAGTGGCGACCCTATACCTCACGGCTTTAATGAACGGGCCTGAGGTTAACGGCAACTTCTATCGTATCGTAGAAAAAAATAGCTGAGGTGTAACAATGTTTGCGATTGTAGACAAACAAAATCGAGAGCAGGCCAGATTTAAGACTGTGCGGGAAGCCCGGCGAGCGAGGCAGGAACGGTTTAGTGCCGGGACGAAGTATTCGGAGCTCTATGACATTATCAAACTGGATAGAGGAATGAATCAATGAAAAAAACTTGCTATTGGGCGCACCGCTGTGGGGTATATAAGCGGTGGAAGAAGTTTGACAACTTCAAGTGTCGAGAGTGCCATCGCAATAATCGAACAAAAGAATTCACACGAATGGACCATTTTGAGGATACTGGGATGAAGATTGAAGTTTCAAACTCATAGGCGCATTGTGTCAAACATTTATGCACAGCCTGAAATAGACCTGCGCTAACCCAAACTCTACAACACCGCGCTGTTGGGGGGGACAGCGCGGACTTGTGAAGTTTGGAATTGGAACTAAAATAGTATGAAGGGTTTGGACAATGAGAACACATTACAGTATCAGCGTCAACGAACATCATGTTAGCCTGTGCGGTCGATTTGGTGTTGCTAAGGCCACAAGGGCCAAAGACAATGTGACGTGTAAGGACTGCCGCCGATTGTTGGAAGATCAGCGGGCAAGTGTGCAGGAATTTGTTGGGATGGGGGAACAAAATGAAGCGCATAACTTTTAAGGCCTGGAAAGAGGACGGTGTGTATAAGGCGAACGGCTATCTGTTCACATACGCTGGGTTGCGTTTAGTTGTAAAAAGACACAATCGCCTAACAGAATCATGGCATGTGTTCGAGTATAGTACTGGCAGAGGCATCCCTGGAACTATGAGTTGTATGAGAAAAGAGGCAGTGGCCAAAGCTAAGCAGGGAATTGATTATTGCGGCTCGTTGACATTGTGCAAGGTGCTCGACGCCGTAATTTGTAGTGGAACGGGGATATTAAATGTCTGAAAACTTGATAAACCGCAGTGCTTGCAAACAGTTTACTTTAAGGTGGGCGAACGATCATCGGCGGGGTTGGCAGCCGTCACGAGTGAGCAAGCAATACCTAGATGATCTGGAAAATAAGGTTAGGTTGCTGATTCAGGATAGCGTCAACAAGCACAGGTCTGTAGGTAAAACGGTTAGGGACCTATTTTGAAAGGGGAATAATGGAAGTTACTATAACAAATTTTTCCAGTTTATTGGCGGTATTTTCTGGAATTTGGGCGGCATTGATGCTCATCTATCTAGAATTGAGAGAAATACGAAAGGGAAAATGATGGATTTTGTAATACACAATCAGAAGGGAACGCCACCAAGAAAGCGCGTCTATTGCAAAGACTGTAGGTTTTTGCGATGGGAAATGTACAATGGAACATACGTAATTATGAGAGGCCCTTTTGATGGTGGGGAGGCCCCTGTTTATGTTTGTGTTGCGCCGGACAATATTACGAGGTCGCACACCTGGTTTTCTCGCGGCGAATTGAAGACGCGCTATTCGCCATATGAACGGAATGCGCAGGGTAACTGCCCGGCGTTTGAGGCGGTGGAAGAGTGTATTGGAGTTTTTAACTCGCAGGAGGAAAAACAAAATGGTGAAAATTGCGGACAAGATTAAACAATGCCCTCAATGCGGCGAACACGTCTTGGAGCATCGCCCGATTTGTCGTAATTGCGGTTATCGCTTCCAAATGTCCTGTGAAGGTTGCGGTCGAGAGGTTGTCGGTCGTGTGTTTTGTGCGGAATGTATTGATTCTGGGGTTTATCACTGGGCAAGGTAGCACAAATCATTTTATCGTTAAAATTGGAAATTGACCGA
>QNBT01000280.1 GCA_003644205.1 Planctomycetota bacterium
TGTAGTCCAAAACAAAGTGCCCGAACTTGCCGAAACGGTGGAATCATTTCTGAATAAAGATTAAATCTCGTTACAAAGGTTCTTAACCACGAGCTAACCCTTCGACTTTGCTCAGGACTAACGGGAAAATACAACTGTGAGCACTGTAAAATGATTAAATGGACCGCCCAGCAGAGGCGCGCTATCACCTCGGCCGGTAAAGATGTCCTCGTAACAGCATCAGCCGGCACCGGCAAGACCGCCGTCCTTGCCGAAAGATGTGCTAATATATTAGCAGGCTCTGCCGAGGCAACCGATATCTCGCAGATACTCGTTTTGACCTTTACAAATGCCGCCGCCGATGAAATGCAGGCCCGCATCGCCGAAAACCTCCGCAACCGGTTCCAAAAAAATCACAGCAGCTATATTCGCCGACAGCTACTGACCCTCGACGCCGCCCACATCAGCACGATTCACACATTTTGCAAACGGATTATTACCGACAACTTCGGCCTGCTTGGCATCGACCCGACATTCGGCGTTATAGAAGAAGACGCCCAAAACCTGCTGAAATCTGAGGTACTCAACGAGATAATCGAGCAGGCGTGGGAGGATAGTTCCCTCGCACCCGGCCTGCATGTACTCTTGCAGCAGCGTAATATCTCCCCGGCCACTTCCGGTTTTCTCGAAAGAATAATCGCCTGCAGCCGATTTCTCGACAGCGTCGTCGGGCGCGCCGAGTGGTACGAAAGGGCCGCTGCCCTTGCCGATGCCGCCGCCTTTTACACATCCGAACTTGCGCAGCAGCAGAAACAAATCATCTCTGAAAAACTGGCTCAGTGTAAATCACAGCTCGAATACTCACAGTTGCTCGACCAGAAAATTACAGCCACCGGCCACTGGACAAGCCAAATACAGACCGATTTCTTAGGGCCGATTAATAACTGTATCGAATACCTGCAAAAAGATGACCTCGACCGTTGCGCTCCGGCGATAAGAAATTTTGTAAAACCAAAGTTCGCTAACAAGCCGAAGGATATGCCGCCAGAGATAGCCGAGTTGATAAAGGCGCCTGCCAAAGAGGCCATAGAGACCTTCAAGAAAATTGCCGACCTTGCAATTATCAATCCTGAATATGAAGAGACAGTAGCGCCGGCTGCGAGTCTTCAGACTAAGGTTATGCTCGAGCTTGTAAAAAGGTTTGACAGGGCTTACGCCGATGCAAAAGCCAAGCTCAACTGCCTCGACTTCGCCGACCTCGAACACCAGATGCTCAAACTCCTCACTGAATCCGATTCGACCGCTACCGCCCTGTGTGAAAAATTCAAATATATTTTTGTGGACGAATATCAGGATATAAATCCCGTCCAGCAGGCTATTCTCGACAGGATAAGCCGGCCCGACAACGTTTTTGTTGTCGGCGACATTAAGCAAAGCATCTACGCATTCCGCCAGGCAAAGCCACAAATCTTCCTGAACCGCCTGGGGCAGGTAACCGATGGAGCGCAACCAAAAGAGGCTCCTGTCCGTGTGGACCTGAGCGGTAACTTCCGTTCACGCAAAGCCGTACTCGATTTTGCCAACACCGTCTTTAGCCGCATAATGACCAAACGTTTGTTCCTCGTTGACTACGACGAAAAAACATTCCTGAGGCCGGAATTTGAATATGAGCCGGTTGACCGGGCGGCGACATGCCCCGAGCCGTTGGTCCAAATGTATATCCTCAACGAAGAATCTGACGGGCTTGATGACAATACCTTAGATGAAGACCCGGCCCCCGCAGGCGCAGATTTCATAAGCTCAACCCAGCACCAGGCCGCCTTCATCGCCGACAAAATCAGCGAGATGGTCGGCAAAAAAACGGGCCGGGCCCAATTCAGAATATATGACAAACAGACCAACGAATACCGCGACGTCGAATATCGCGACATCGTCGTCCTGATGCGCTCGCCGGCCCATCGCGCCAACCAATACGTTGAGATATTCCAGCTTGCCGGCATACCGGTAACAAGTCAAAGCCAGGCCGGCTATTTCGCCGCCACCGAAATCACAGACAGCCTTTCGCTCCTGAAGGTTCTCGACAATCCCCAGCAGGACATCGAACTGGCCGCCGTCCTGAGAAGCGCATTCTTCAAATTAGCCGACACCCAACTGGCAATGCTCCGCAAACACTGCGATTCGACCGACAGCGAGTTAAGGCCGAGTTTTTATGACTGTGCACACACGTATTCGCAAACCGGCCCCGACCCGTTCTTGCGTCAAAGGCTTGCCCGGATACTTGACCAAATCGACAACTGGCGGCTCCAGGCCCGACTCAAGCCGCTGGCCGAGGTCCTGTGGCAAATATATCGCGACACGGGTTACCTCTCATTCGTCCAGGCACTGCCAAACGGCCCCCAGCGCAAGGCCAACCTCTTAAAACTCCATGAAAGAGCCATCCAGTTTGCCGATTCCGCCGCCGCTGTGCAGACAACATCGCTTGGCCGTTTTGTCGAGTTCATTGAAAAGCTTCTCGAACGAGGCACCGATTGGTCACCCGCCGAGCCTGACAATATCACCGAAAACACCGTCCGAATCATGAGCATCCACAAAAGTAAAGGCCTCGAATTTCCCGTCGTATTTGTCGCCGAACTCAACTCAAAATTTAACAAGACCGACTCTTACGGCGCCTGCCTCATCGACGACGACTGCGGCCTCGGCCTGCAAGTCATAGAATCAAACATAAAACTCGCCACCGCCGCACACGAAGTCATCGCAGAGAAGAAACTCAATGCAATGTTAGCAGAAGAGATGAGAATACTTTACGTCGCAATCACCCGCGCAAGGGAAAGGCTCATCCTGACAGCCTCAAAGAAAGCAACCAATTGCCGAAACATCCTTGCCCCACTTTCAATGCTGCCCGCTGAATCTGTAAGAGACTGGCAGCTAACCAGCGCCAACTGCCACTTCGACTGGCTGCTCTATGCCCTTGCCGATCACAAAAAGCTCCACGATTTGTTCGAGCCTGAGTCAACACAGGATTCTATTGATGACAACCTGTTCGCAGGCCGGCTCATTGACCTGCCCCGGCTTAATGAAATCTCAAATGCAATCATGCAAAAAAAACGCACCAGGCTAAAACAACCCGCCCCCAAAAGCGCCAAAACCACCAACCAGACGCGCCGGCTTCTTGACCGCGTGCGACAATCTTTGAATTGGAAATATCCATTCGATGATTTGACGAAACTCCAGGCCAAAACATCCGTCAGCAAACTCACCCACGCCTCCGATGAATTCGCCGGGACTGAGTTCTCAGGCGCCTTTGACCGCAGGCCGGGGGCGGTATCAAAAGACAAGGCCGACAACAAACTCATCGGCACTGCTGCGCACCTTGTTATTCAAAATCTGGCCCTCGACCGTGATATTACCATCGACTCGATAAAAAGTACCGCCGAAAAGCTCGTGTCAGAAGGCAAAATTCCACCCAAAGCAGCCGAACAAATCGGTTTCGATTCCATCATGCAATTCTTCCAAAGCGACCTGGGCAGGCTGGTTGTCGAGCATAAAGACCACATCCTGCGCGAATGGCCCTTCACCTTTGCCTACAGTGACCCCGCCCTCGGCGAGCACTCCGATTCGGAATTTGTCATAATTCAGGGTATCATCGACATGATAATAAGGACCCCCACAGGCCTTATCATCATCGACTTCAAATCCGACGACGTAACCGCAGACTTTGCCGCCCAACACGCCGAGAGCCGCAAATACTATGAGCAGATGAACCACTACGCCGCCGCCGCCTCTCAAATCCTGAAACAAAAGGTCAAAGAGACCTGCCTCTACTTCCTCAAGCCCGCCATTGCCATCGAAGTACCTTCCTGTCATTGACCACACCGAACGTTTATCCCACGCCAAAAGTTTAGTATCGTCCCAGAATTTAGGGAAAGCGGTATCGGGTAAAAAGCGTTTGCTGATAAAGCGATAAACGCAATTGGTTGTTTGGAAAATAAATAA
>QNBT01000281.1 GCA_003644205.1 Planctomycetota bacterium
TGCTATACGGCAGAACGGCTCCGGTAGCCTCTCGGAGCCGTTTTCTTACCTGCTGTTAGCCCTAACGCGATAAACGCTTTTTCCCCGATAGTATTTCATCCCCAAACTTTGGGACGATACCAATTATTTACAAGCTCATAGTCAGGCTGCCATGTTCCTTGGGTCCGGCGTCTCAAGATGTGCTTTAGCCGCTTTGTTTTGATGAAAACGTAAGGATTACCTTCATCACTTTCAACCTGCAAATTCGCGAGAAGCTGAACGGTCTCCGGCGGAATCGGGATTACCCTGCTTTCATGGTCTTTTGGTTCCCACTTCAGCAGCAAATCGGTGGCCTGCTTAGGCTCGAAACTAACGTTCTGGGAATCAAAATCTACATCTTTCCAGGTGAGATTCAGCAATTCATCCCTTCGACCGCCACTGGTATATGCCAGGGTTAGAAACGTTTTCCACCATAAGTCCCTGTAAGCCTTATAGACTTTGTCAAAATCTTGTGCCGGAACATATTCCGGCGGCCTTGCGGCTATTCTTCTTTCCTTGATTTTTGCAAATGGATTTGTGCCCTCTGCCAGATATCCACGCGGGTCAATTGCAAGGTTAAATATACCACGCAAGGTACGAATATCCGTAACCGTTCACAGTATTTTAGTTCATTGAAGTAAAATACTGTGAACGGTTACGAAATATTAAAGTTCTTTTCGGTTCAAATCGTTTTGATAGCTGTAGTTCTGATTTTGCATACCTACATTGGTCTGCACATAATCAGACGCACATTGATATTTTCAGACCTGGTTTTGGATCAATTCGCCGCTTTTGGAGCTATGGTTGGTGTAGCCTTAGGTATAGAATATGGCACTGCAACCTCGTATTTACCAGCATTAATTGCAGTTCTCTTTGGTGCGTTATTACTTGGAGATAAGTTATGTGGCGGCGGGACTTATGTAAAAAAAACACTGGCAGGTTCAATGTTATGGGTTACCTGGCCACTGGTTGTGGTTACAGCAGTTACTTATATTGTGTTGATTATCTTCCATTTTCTTTTCAGGGATAAATTTATCTCTCTTGTGGAAAGGCCGGGTACAAATCCAAATGAAAGACTATGGGATTTTCTACTTTTTACTACCCAGGGTATCATTACGGTTTTAATTGTTCCTATAGCAGGGGTGCTTTTGGCTTATGCATTTTTAATGATACCTGCGACAATTGCTGCTTTATTTACCCGCAGGTGGCTTCTGGCTGTTTTTGTTGGCTGGCTTATAGGTTTTCTGGCCTGTGTTTCCGGGGTATGCGCATCGTATTTTCTTAATTTACCTTATGGGCCTACATTGGTTTTGTCGCTGGGTATATGCTTTGTTTTTGCAGTACTGATCCGTTGCTTTAGAAGGCAACCTGCATAAAGAGGAAAGTATTATGTTAGAAATAGTTGAAATACTTGGCTTGCCGTTTCTGGCCTGTGTGTTGATGGCAGTTGTCTTGGGTTATTTTGGAATCCATGTCTTAAAAAGAGAGGTTATCTTCGTTGATATTTCGCTGGCTCAGATTGCTGCGGTAGCGTCCATTTTGGCCCATATTATTTTTAAATCTCACAACGATTCGCTAACGGTTTATATTCTTGCAGTAGGTTTTATAGTGTTTATCAGTGCTTTTTATGCATTAGTGCGAAAAAAGATCACACAGATTTCCCTTGAAGCAATTATCGGTGTCACATATGCCGTTGCTGCAGCAACGGCTCTTTTTCTGGTGGGAGTTGCTCCTGGAGGACACATACACGTTCAACATATGCTTGCCGGTACACTTTTGTGGATAAACGCTTCAGAAATTATATGGATAACTATTGTTTTTTCGGCAATTTGCCTTTGCGTCTTTCTTTGCAGAAAACCTTTGCATGCCGTAACCCAGGATTATCAGGAAAAGTTAGAAATCGGATTATATAAAACTCTATGGTGGGACTTTATTTTTTATGTGCTTTTGGGAACTGTTATTATTTCAGCGGTAAAAATTGCAGGTATCGTAGTTGTTTTCGCATACCTGATTATACCGGCTGCAATATCGTTTTTATTTGCAAGGCAAACTACTAGTCAATTGTTTATCATATGGGTCGCTGCAATCCTAGCTTCGATTGGCGGACTTTTGTTTTCCTATTACCTTGATTTCTCGGTTGCACCGTCAATTGCAGCATTACTGGGGGTTGAATTGATTTTGGCTGCAATTGCAAAGAAAATGTTTATTAACACTAGCTGAATACACTGTGATTGAAATAAAGATATATGACGGTATAATAGCAATGATGAATTCTGAACCTTATGAAAAGAAAGATGTAATCTTAGACAGCATAGCAGATGGTGTTTTTACGATCGATAAAAACTGGCGGATTACTACATATAATCGAGCTGCTGAGCAAATAACCGGTATCCCACGTGATAAAGCGATAGGTCAAGCCTGCAAGGATGTTCTGCGTGCCGATGTTTGTGAAAACGACTGTGCTCTAAGGCACACGATGAATACGGGCCAGCCGGTAATTAACAAACCCGTACACATAATAAATGCACAAGGCAGACGCAGGGCCATTACAATATCCACCGCTTTGCTTAAAGACAAAAATGGTCAAGTTATAGGAGGAGTAGAAACATTCCGTGACATGACTGTTGTTGAAGAACTAAGGAAGCAGGTAAAAAAACAATACAGTTGTGAGGATATCATCAGTCGAAATCACAAAATCCAGGAACTATTTGATATTCTGCCTCAAGTTGCCCAAAGCGACTGCACAGTCTTGATTGAAGGCCAAACAGGAACAGGTAAAGAACTTTTTGCCAGAGCCATCCATAACCTGAGCCCTCGCAAAGATAAACCGTTTATCGCTATTAACTGTAGTGCACTTCCCGATACTTTACTGGAATCCGAACTATTCGGTTATAAGGCTGGCGCCTTTACCGATGCCAAAAAGGATAAGCCAGGCCGATTTGCTCTGGCTGAAGGCGGCACTATCTTTCTGGATGAAATTGGAGACATGTCCTCTTCGGTGCAGGTTAAACTTTTAAGGGTACTGCAGGAGAAGACATACGAGCCGGTTGGAGCTGTTTCCTCAGAAAAGGCGAATGTAAGAATTATAACTGCTACCAATAAAGATTTAGCTAAATTTGTTGAAGAAAGCAAGTTCAGGGACGATCTTTATTATCGCATCAATGTTGTTAGACTATACCTGCCACCATTGAAGGAAAGAAGTGAAGATATTCCGCTGTTGGTTGATCATTTCATCAGTAAATTTAATCGTGCTTATAACAGAAATATCTGCTGTCTAAGTGATGATGCAATGGCAGCGCTTATGAGTTATGAATTTGCTGGTAATATAAGAGAGCTTGAAAATATTATTGAACACAGTTTCATTCTTTGCCATGGAGATGTTATTGAGGCCAAGCACCTGCCTTCGACAATTCAAAAGGATGTTAAAGGCAAAGAGTCTGATATTGGGGATTTCAGAACTCTAAAGCAGATGGAGATATTGATGATAGAAAGGGCTCTGCATCGAAATGAAGGTAACAAAACAGCTGCAGCAAAGGAATTAGGAATAAATTCCAGCACGCTGTTTAGAAAGCTAAAAAGTTTGAATATACAGACAGAATAGCTTCATTACTTTTCCTATAACCTCTTAATTTCAACAACATTCAACTATTGCAAACTGCAATGGCAGCCCTTAAAGAGCTGTCTCGACATGCAATGGAAAAAACAATAAATTTTTTTGTCTTTTGCTCCTGTTCTTTACGTAAACACTGCAAATACAGGCATTTAGATTTCTATCGATATGATTATAGCTTTTTTGGCACAGAAGTTGCAGGATGTAAGAATGGAGACTGCTTATGAAAATTGCAATACCAGTTTGGCAAAGTAATGTTTCGAGCGTTTTTGATTTTGCCCATAGGCTCTTGCTCATCGAGTTGGAAGATGGCACAGAAAAAA
>QNBT01000282.1 GCA_003644205.1 Planctomycetota bacterium
CGAGCCGTTGAAAGAGGTGTGCGGGCGCAATCCTAAGCCGGACCTGGTTGTGGCGATTGGGCCTGCGATAATGATGAAGTTCTGCTGCAAAACGACCGCCGAGTATAACGTCCCGACGCAGGTATCGCTCAATACCATCATGGTCGATGGGACCGGCATGTGCGGGGGCTGCCGGGTGGAAGTTGACGGCAAAGCGAAGTTTGTGTGTGTTGACGGGCCCGAGTTTGACGGCCATAAGGTCAATTTCGACCTGATGATGAAAAGGCTGGAAGCCTACAAAGCCCAGGAACAAAAAGCTCACGAAGCGTATAAAAAGCATAGATGCAAAATCGGGTTGGATAGATAAAGGCTTTGCTGCAATTTGCACACAAGTGATATTCAGGAATTTCCACAGTGACAGAAGATGAGAAACTTTTGAAGGAGCTTTTGAAAAAGCAAAAAGCCGGTGAGCTGAAACCATCGGACAGATTCAACATACCACCTCAGCCTATGCCTCAGCAGGACAGCGTTGAGCGCAGAAGCAACGTGAATGAAGTTGCTTTAGGCTATACGGAGACTCAGGCTCGGTTAGAGGCGATGCGTTGCCTGCAATGCAAGAACGCACCGTGTATTAAGGGCTGTCCCGTGCGAATCAGGATAGGCGATTTCATCGCGGCAATCGCAAAAGGCCGGTACGCCGAGGCTCTGGCAATCATAAAGGAAAATTCCCTTTTGCCGGCTGTTTGCGGGCGAGTCTGTCCGCAGGAGGTGCAGTGCCAGCAAGTCTGCACGGTCGGCAGGAAGTTCAAAGACGTCGGCAAGGCGGTTTCGATAGGAAGGCTCGAACGGTTTGTTGCGGACCGGGCCGGTGGTGGTGATGCTGTGCCGAAAGTGGCGTCCGAGACGGGTAAAAAGGTCGCGGTTATCGGCTCCGGGCCGGGTGGTATAGTCGCTGCCTCCGACACAAGAAGGGCAGGACACGCCGTAACCGTGTTCGAGGCATTCCATAAGCCGGGCGGGGTTATGGTTTACGGGATTCCCGAATTTCGACTGCCCAAGGCAATCGTGCAGGCCGAAATCGATGTGCTTGAAAAGATGGGTGTTAAGATGGTCTGTAATTTTGTCGTCGGCAGGACCAGGACAATCGCCCAACTTATGAATGAGGACGGCTTCGATGCGGTTTATATCGGTGTCGGCGCAGGCCTGCCGCGGTTTATGGGTATCGAAGGCGAACAATTAGTCGGAGTTTACAGCGCAAACGAATATCTTACGCGGGCCAATTTGATGAAGGCGTACAAGTTCGGCGCCGGGGCCGATACACCTATCGCAATATCAAAGAAGGTGGCGGTTATAGGCGGCGGCAACGTCGCGATGGACTCAGCGAGGACGGCCGTCAGGCTTGGTGCCGAGAAGGTTTATCTTGTTTACCGGCGAAGCGAGAAGGAGATGCCCGCCAGGGTCGAGGAGGTGCACCACGCCAGGGAGGAAGGTATCCGGTTTCACATACTCCGGAATCCAAAACGCATCCTTGGTAACGAAGCCGGATACGTTACGGCGATTGAGTGTCTGAAATACGAGCTTGGCCAACCGGATGATTCGGGCAGGCGCAGACCCATACCAATAAAAGGCAGCGAGTTCGCGATTGATGTTGACACCGTTATCATCGCCATCGGCAACGGTGCAAATCCCCTCATCGGCCAGACTACGCCGGGCCTGGAGCTTAACAAGTGGGGCAATATCGTTGTTGATGAAAACTGCAGGACTTCTCTCGAAGGCGTGTACGCCGGCGGCGACATCGTGTTGGGCGCCGCTACGGTTATCCTTGCGATGGGCCAGGGCCGAATCGCCGCCGCCGCTATAAACAAATACCTCGCCGCCAAAGTCCCAACCCCACGTGAAAACCCCACGTGAAACGTGGGGCTAAATATTAAAGCATCCTGAAGTAGTTCAGTCAAAAAGTACAGGCATTTCTCAATTTGCGAATTCAAAATGACAGCGAAAATCCGCGGAGAGCTTTCAGGGCTCCAGTGTAGCGTTTTTGTGTTTGGCACGGGTCTTGCTAAATAGGAAAATTAATATGGCTTTGGTGGCGAGAGTGATGGGCGAGGAGGAGCCGGAGAACACCAAAGGCCAGTGTTGATATTGAGCTCACAACACGGGAGGATAAGGTGTTTCGTGTGAGCCGGATTTGCCTGACGGCCGGGGGTGCGATTATGCGGATGATTTCGAGTCCTACTTGCGTTGCAGCTTCGACGGCCGTTCTCTAAGAAACTTTATGCCCCTCCCTGTCGCGATTTCCTTTTTGTCACGGATGAACTGAATATATTGAAGCAGCGCCCAGGCGCTGTTTGCCCATCGCATCTGATAGCCCCTTTGATGGGCCTGCCTTTCCATATGCAGTCTTTTTTCCTTTTCAAAAACAACGTAATCGAGGCCCTGGGCTATCTGTTCAATCGAATCTTCGCCCGCATCAACCAGGATACCGCGTGCGAAACGGCCGATAACCAGTCCTGTCGGACAGCGCTTATTCGAATAAATAAGCTCGAGGGCGTAGCGGAATTTTGTGGCGATAGCCACCCTGCCGGAGCCGACGGTATCGGCCAGGACACCGCTTGATATCTGTTCCATATTGAGATAGGGCAAAATCATGCAGTTTGTCATGCCGTACATCTTCAGCAGCGTGTCCTCATTAAGGAAGGTGTCGAAGAATACGATATCCTGTTTATGCCAGTCAACGTTCTTCAAGGTGTCGGTCCTGCACCATCGGACGTTGGCTTTGTCTAAGGCTTTGTCGAGGCTGTTCATATATTCACGATAGAGCTTTCCATCCCGGGCGCGGGTGAACTCCGGATGACACTGTCCGCCGATAAGGTAAACGATTTGCCTTCGCTGGACATCGGTGCAGGATTGGCGGATGAATCGTCCGTAAGCCTGGATGCTGTACTGCAAACCTTTGCCGGGCGAGAGCAGGCCGAGAGTTGTAACGAGGAAAAAATCCTTCAGGCCGAGGCCGGACTTGATCTTGAACCGGTCGTACTGGGTCAGGCTGCGCATTCGAATGCCGTGGTCAATGTGCTTGAGCTTAGAGTGGTCGATGCCGTATGTATCGGATTCGAGGATGTCAATCGCGCTTTCGGTGGTAACAATCAATCCGTCAGAGTACCTGGCGAGGTCCTTTACGATTTTCTTTTGGTGGTCGTTTGGCGCTTCGAGCACCGTGTGAAAGTAAACGAGCGTCGGTACACCTTTTTCACTAAAGGTGCGAGCCATCCGGACGTAGTTGTCGCCACAAGCATCGTTGCCCTGAGAGTCGGGGTCGAGGCCGAATTCATGTTGCAGCACAACAACCATATTGTTACTGCTTCCGGTGTGGGCGAGAATATGGTCGGTTGCATTCTTCCAGGATTGGGCGTCGTATTGGTTGATGACGATGTCAACGGGATTGCTGTATGGGCCGTTACCGTTATCAATGGCGGCGATACGAATATCGGCTGCTTCGGCAGAGAATTGCCTCAGCGCATCGACGAGATTTCGGCAGAAGGTTCCGATGCCGCACAGCCTGGGGGGGTAAGTGCTGACGAATCTGATGTCCCAGGGCATATAGTGTCTCCGCGAGAAATTAAAGGTGTCCGGTACATTTTTTGGGTCTGCCTCGTGGTCTTAATGTCGATTCTAACCCATTACGAACAGCCAGGCTCGACCAAGGCAAATCACCATCGCCTATGGGCCAAAGTAATAAATGCCGGTGGTTGCTCATTATCCACCAGGAGTTATACGTTTAGACCGCGGCATAATGACGACATATTAAAGACTTAAACCAAAAAGTCAACCATAAAATGTACCGGACACGAATGGCGGTTCCTTAAGCGACATATTGCTTCCTCCACTGTGCCCTTGTTATTCTTAATCGTGGATAGTGTTTGGGGTCATGGGACAACCTGCGGGGTTCTAATCGGCCCGGCCTTTCCG
>QNBT01000283.1 GCA_003644205.1 Planctomycetota bacterium
AGCACACGAGGATTGGCAAGCAACTTCGCTTCAACCTGCTTGCTCAACATGCTCAGAGCTATATCCAGGTCGATCATATCGTTCAAAAGACCGAATTGCAGAGTACCACGTCCGGTTTTCGAAAATGTGCCGCCTATGAACGGATTGCTTTTTCTGTAGGGAATCAGGTTACCGGAACTATCCGTCCGCCAACTGCTGAGCTCATCTTTGACAGTGTGCTCATCCGTAATGTCGTAAGTAGGCTCTGCAGTTTCGGTTGTAGTGGTGGTTTCGTCCGTTGTGCCTGAAATCGGAGGGTCCTCTATAGTATCATCAACAGTATATTCTATCGTTTCGGTAGTGTTGGTCGGGCCGGTCTCAGTATCGGTTCTCGTCCTGCTGGTTGTGTCTGTTATTGTGTGCAGGGGTGTATTGCGACTGGCGTACCACTCGACACCTATGTTAAAATCTTCGGTGGTTGTGATGTCATATATCCTTGCCTCTACCATAACCTGTGGCGTTTGGCGGTCTATCTGGGCAATGAACCGGTCCATAGCTTTGATTTTCCGGTCGGTGTCGGTGATTATTATGTGGTTCGTTCCTTTGTTAAAGGCGATTTTGCCTTTGTCCGAAACATAATTGCTCAGCGCCTTGGCAACGTCCTCAACATTGGCGTATGTAATCTGATAAATACTCGTTGAGAGTTTTTCCTTTGTAACATCAACCTCCGTAAGCGGCATCACCCTGATAATATTCTCCGAAGCCACATACGTCCAGCCGTTGGCCGCTAAAATATTGGTCAGTGCTTCCTCCAGAGGCACATCGGTAATCTTAACCGTAACGTTGCCTTTAACCTTTGGGCTTTTAATGATATCCACGTCTGCCTGGTCGGCCAACTGCATCAGCACGGTATCTATGGGCAGGTCCCGGCAGGTAAATGATACCCGCTCCTTCAGCTGATGTTGGGCAGAGGTAAGGACTCGCTGGTCATCCGGCGAAGATGCCGCCTCTGCAGCCGGCGCTGTTTGCCCGGCGCACAGAATAATTAGCACGCCCGTAACAATCCAACCGTAGTATCGTTTTTTTTCTGGTTCATTCATAATCAACAACCCCCGCTTCAACTGCATCAAACATCTTTTCGAACAGTTCACTTGAGCATATAGATTGGCCTCCTGCCCGATAGGGAGTGCTCGCGGTTGCGAATTGCCGAAGGCTTCACCACACCGCCTCCTGCACACATACCCCCAATAAATATCTAATTTGGCGATATTATTATAGCAGAAAAAGTGGTGAAAATCAATGAAAATCTTTCCAAGATTGCGCTCGCCGGATTATAAAAAAGGGTTTTGTCTATAACAAGTAGTTTTTGCGGCACCAGGGGCGATATTATAGGACACTGCTTGTGGGACACAGTCTGCGTTTTGGGATTTGGAATGTAAAAACCAAGAAATATCGCCAATATCGCCTCAGGGCTGACAGCAGGTAAGAAAGCGGCACCGACCCGTCGAGACGCGGTCTCGCCGCGGCTGAGAGCCTCCCGTCGGGCAAAAGCAACACCGATGCGGCGGGCAAGCGGGCTTTAGGCGCCTACCCATTATTCGTATGAATCATATTTTTTTATTTTTTTTCCGAGGGTACATCAACAATCCTTGCTATATGCAGGCGCAAGTTGTTATAGGACCGAAGGTGTTTAGGGGCTTGTTTTGCGGATTTAAGGGAGTCTGTTTGATTCAAGCAAAAAGCGGGCCCGGGTCGATAATTGCATTTGCTGATTATAAATCGGTACGGTTTTTCTGCGTAAACAGTTGTCATGTTTTGGAGAACTTGAAATGAAGAAGGCAGTACTGGAAAAAGGCGTCTGGAGCAAATCCAGCAAGCCGAAAGTGGTAAACGTGGCGGCGCCGGTCGGTCGCGTTATAGATGGACAAAGAGTTGAGCCAGCAGCTTCGCCGATTGAGTCGAAGCCGATAAATCTTAGACAAACAGAAAGGATTGACCAAGTGAACAAGATACAAACGAATACAGTTGACAAGGCCCAGACAGCCGAGGAACATTATTCCAACAGTCCGGCTGTGGTAATCGAAGAAGGTTCTGCTGAGAATAAGACTCGCAGGTCCGTGGAGCCGGGAAGGACGGAAAAACTGCGAAGCGAACCTGCCCCAAGACGCTCAAGAGACCTTCAGAGCGGTATGGAACTTTTGGGTCTGGATTTTCTGCTGAGCATAGTCGAGGATACCTCAAGCCACGAAGAACTCGATTTGACGATGCGCAGGCTCAACTTCAGGGAGCTGATTCGTACCAACCAACTTCACGCGGTGGACAGCAACGCCCTGAAAGTATATGCACTGAATGCGGACGGCCATTACGATAAGACCATCCAGTGCGAGGCGATAAAGGAATTATCAGCAAGAACAGCGCAGGGCAAGTAGTCGCCCCTCTGCCCCCTTTTCCAAAGCAAAGGGTGCCCCCGACATGACAGCCAACAATTGAGTTGTGACAACCATTAGCAGGGACCGGCCTTATATGCGTAAAGTTCTTTGTTGAAGGGCTTAAGATAATGATACTGGACTGTCCGCATTGCGAGAATCAATTTTACATTCCTGACGAGCGTGCCGGTGAAACCGTCAACTGCCACAAGTGTAAAAGGCCGGTCGAGGCGCCTGCGAAACCCGCTCCTGGGAACGATAAAGGTGGTTCGATTGTAACCAGCTTCGATTTAGGTAAGCGTGCGAAGCCCGGGACCGAAACCGAAGCGATTGCGAATGTGCGGCACGATTCGAAGGTCAGGCTGACTTTCCGTCGGGGGTTCAGACGGCTTGCGTTAGTTTTATCGGTTATGCTTGGACCGGTTGCCTTTTTCACAATAGAAGATGTGGGAGGATTCAGTTTCAATGATTATCTGCTGTTAATTCGCTCGATATTTGGGTTCTTCGGGAGTAATGAAACAGTGCGTGTGGGCGTGGAGTTTGTTACAATATGGGTGAGCGGTTTCATTATGGTCTGGGTTCTCTATTTGCTTTTATCCTTTGTCGTTCACGGATTTTACGACGCAGGTATCGGGAAGCCAAAGACAAGTGGTTAGTCTGCTTACCCTCATGAAAGGGTGAACATGGATATTAATCGGCGTGATTTTCTAAAAGTATCAAGTACCGGGGTCTTGTCTTTAACCATTACCGGCTGTGTCGATTCTCTCCAAAAACCATCCGATACGAAAACCGCCGCCGGGAGACCGAACATTTTATGGATTTCATGTGAAGACATCAGTCCGCACTTAGGCTGTTACGGTGAGGAATTTGCCGTTACGCCGAACATTGACCGGCTTGCTAAAGAGGGCGTTCGGTACAGGCGTGCGTTTACGGTTCACGGCGTGTGCGCTCCGACTCGTTCGGGGATAATCACGGGGATGTATCCGAGCAGCCTTGGTTCGGTGAATATGCGCTGCAGGGCATCGAAACCGGATTCGATAAAGTGTTTTCCCCAATACCTGCGTCAGGTGGGCTATTACTGTACCAACAACTCAAAGACAGATTACAACTTCAAACCTCCCGCAGAAGCGTGGGACGAGTCCAGCAAGAAAGCTCACTGGAAAAATCGGCCCGAAGGCAAACCGTTTTTTGCGGTATTCAATTTTACCGGTACACATGAATCGGCGTTGTGGAACAGTGCCGACTTTGATAATACCCACCCCGGCCGGTTAAAGGAATCCGAGTGGCAAAAGCCCGAGAATATGAAGATTCCGCCGATATATCCCGATACGCCTGCGGTCCGGCGGGACTTTGCGCGGTTATTCGAGCGGATTACGGAGCTTGACTATTTTGTTAAGGACAGGCTTGACGAAGTTAAAAAGGCCGGTCTTTATGATGATACTATAGTTTTCCTGTGGTCGGATCACGGCAACGGTCTGCCGCGTGCGAAGCGGTGGCTTTATGATTCCGGTACGCTGGTGCCGCTTATTGTTCGC
>QNBT01000284.1 GCA_003644205.1 Planctomycetota bacterium
AAAAAACTCTTGCGCAGGTCAAAATTGGGGACGAGTTTAGGAGCTAATCGATATCCTTTTGGCGGCCTATGCCCTGCATACCATTCTTCTGCAAAGAGGGTATCGCGCAAATATTTAGCCGGCGGTTTTACCGCCGGTTTATCCTGACAATTCCTTACTTCTGTCGCGGGCCGCCGTCAAAGCCTTTGATACCAACCTGCTGAATTCCTGCTCGGCGAAAACCTTTAGTGCCGCTTCCGTAGTCCCGCCGGGAGAGGTAACTTTTCGCCTAAGCTCCGCCGCCGTTTCACCGCGGCCGTCCGCCTGCTCCGCGAGCAGGGCGGCCCCCTTCGCCGTCTGCAGGACCAGTTCCTTTGCCGTCGCCTCATCCAATCCCAACTTTTCACCCGCCTTTATCATTTCCTCGGCCAGCAGGAAAAAGTACGCCGGCCCGGACCCGCTCACCGCTGTTACCGCGTCAATCAACTCCTCTTTGTCAACCACTACCGCCTTACCGACCACACCGAATATTTTCATCGCAAGCCCCATCGCCTCGCCGCCGGCGTTCTTTGCAAATAGTGCGCTTGCCCCCTCGCCAACGAGTGCAGGCGTGTTCGGCATTACGCGAATGATTGGAACATCTCCCAGGGCTGCCGAAATCTTAGCCGTTGTTATCCCCGCCGCAATCGATATTACTATTGCGCCTTCCCTGAGCTTGCCCTTAACCTGGCCTAACACCTCATCCATATTCTGCGGCTTGACGCTTAAGACTACTACATCTGCCTTGCCCACAAGGTCTATATTATTTTGGGCCGTCCGCACCTTGTACTCGCGCGCCAGCCACTCAAGTCTTTCCCCGCGAACATCGGAAATAATAATATCTTGGGGCCGATAAACATCCGCCGCGATAATACCCTTAATCAGGGCCTCGGCCATGTTGCCGCTACCTATAAACCCGATAGTACTCATCATTTTCTCCTATACACAGTTCCAAATCATCTTCAATGCCGCAATTTTAGCCAAAATCAGCCCCGCGTAAACAACAAACCGCCACCGCCCTCTGCCTGCCGCGGCGACCTGTCACGGCGAAGTTTATTACGAAGACGGAAGCGGCTCCACAATTTTGAATTTGTAACCTTACTTTTTCTGCCTGAAGGCAGTTTACCTATACCGGAGTCGTACAGTTGTACATCGAGGATTAGCCAAAGGTAAGTAACGAAGCAATTAACCAAAATAACCGCTAAAAACCTATTTGTCGTCTAATATTTCCAGACACTTAAATTTCTTTCCCTCTAAAAACTCCAGGCTCGCCCCGCCGCCGGTGGAGATATGGCTGACCTTATCTTCAAGGCCCATATTTATAATAGCGCTTGCGCTGTCCCCGCCTCCGATTACACTTCGCGCCCCTTTGCTCGTCGCCTCTGCAACCGCCAGCGCCACCGCCTTGGTCCCCTCATCGAAAGGTTCAAGCTCAAACACACCCATCGGCCCGTTCCACACTATCGTCTTTGCCCCTTCAAGTTTTTCTGCGAACAGTTTTCTCGACTCCGGCCCGATATCCATCCCCTGCCACCCGTCCTCAATATCACCTGAAACAACCTTATGCTCGGCTCCTGCCTTAAACTCACGGGCGATAACCGTATCCGTCGGAAGCACGATATCGCACCCCATTTCCTCCGCCAGCGCCAGAAGTTCATTAGCCTTATCGATAAAATCTTCTTCACAAAGGCTCTCGCCCACCAGCCGCCCCTGCGCCTTGAAAAAGGTATAAGCCATCGCTCCGCCTATCAAAATGCAATCAATTTTATTGAGCAGGTTTTCGATAACTCCAATCTTATCCGACACCTTCGCTCCGCCTAATATCGCTGCAAACGGCTTTTCGGGCTTACTTATCGTATCACCCAAAAACCTCAGTTCCCTCTCCACCAGAAATCCGCTGACCCTGTCTTTGCCTTCCATCACCAGCGGCACCGTGTACATACTTGCATTGTCGCGGTGGGAAGTACCAAAGGCGTCATCCACGTAAACATCGGCTAAGGCGGCGATTTGCTTGGCGAAGTTGTCTTTCGCTTCACGGAGCTGGGTGTCTTCTTTTGCAGCCGAATCTTTTATTGTCTCTTCCTTGTGGAAACGCAGGTTCTCTAATAGCATAACATCGCCGGCCTTGAGGGCATCGGCTTGCGCATCGACCGCCTCGCCGATGCAGTCGTCGGCGAATATCACCTTTTTGGCCAAGAGTTCGCTGAGCCGCTTTGCCACAGGAGCCAGTGTGAGCTTGGGGTCGGGTTTGCCCTTGGGCCGGCCGAGATGACTCATCAGGATAAGTGAGGCGCCATTATCGAGTATGTGCTTTATTGTGGGTAGGGCCTTGGTTATTCTTGCGTCGTTGGTAATATTGCCGTCCGCATCTAACGGGACGTTGAAGTCGCACCGCATCAGGACCTTTTTGCCCTGGACGTTAATATCTGCTACTGTTTTTTTTGCCATAAAATTTGCCTTTCAAGTCAAAAGCCCGCGGTTTCGCGCGGGCCTTGATATTGCTCTATAAACCGGACCTTCCGGGTGTCCGGCTGAGCGGGATTATTTAGCCATTATCTCCATCAAATCAACCGTACGCTGCGAATAACCCCACTCGTTGTCGTACCAACTGACGACCTTGACCATGTTACCGCCCATCACCATCGTACACAGTGAGTCAAAGATGCTCGATGCGGGATTGCCGATGACATCGCTGCTTGCAATCGGTTCATCACAGTATTCGAGAACGCCCTTCAAGCCGCCTTCGGCGGCGGCCTTGACCGCTGAGTTTATCTCATCGACGCTGGCGTCCTTCTTCAATTCGACTACAAGGTCAACGGCACTGCCCACGATGACGGGCACGCGAAGTGCAAAGCCGTCCAATTTACCGTTAAGGGACGGAAGGACCTTGCCAACCGCCTTTGCCGCGCCGGTTGTTGTCGGAATGATGTTCATCGCGGCGGCACGGGTGCGGCGAAGGTCGGAGTGAATCATGTCCGAGACACGCTGGTCATTGGTGTAGCCGTGGACGGTAGTCATAAGACCCCTTTCAATGCCGAAGGCCTCGTGCAGCGCCTTGGCCAAAGGAGCCAGGCAGTTGGTCGTACAGCTTGCGTTGGATACGTACTTCACATCGGGTGTCAAATTCTCGTCGTTTACACCTAAGACAATCATCGCTTCGATGTCATCCTTGGCCGGGACGGTGAGCATGACCTTATTTGCACCGGCCTTGACATGGTCGCCGTAACCGCCCTTTGGCGATTCGAGGGTGCGGAAAATACCGGTCGATTCGACGACGATTGATACGCCCATGTCCTTCCAGGGCAGCTCGGCAGGGCTCCTCACAGAGAGGACCTTGATACTTTTGCCGTTGATGACGAGGGCATCGTCTTTGGCATCGACCGTGCCGGGCCATTTGCCCATGACCGTGTCATACTTAAACAGATGTGCCAGGCTCTTGGCGGGCGCCAGGTCGTTTATCGCGACCAGATCTAATTCGCCGGCCCTTTCGATAAGGATTCTGGTAACGGCCCTTCCGATTCGGCCGAAGCCGTTAATTGCAACCTTTGTTGCCATCGTAAGTCTCCCTTAATACAAACTTTATGCGTTATTTAACAATACGGAATCTCGAGTTTATCCACCAAAACCAAATACTTTAGCCGATGGCAGGGGGGTTGTCAAATGTTTTATTTGGTTTTCATCCAATAAAGTTGGGGACGGAGG
This sequence comes from Planctomycetota bacterium, assembly GCA_003644205.1. Lineage (GTDB taxonomy): Bacteria > Planctomycetota > Phycisphaerae > Sedimentisphaerales > Anaerohalosphaeraceae > QNBT01. Next base: position 3,721 of record QNBT01000284.1, read on the forward strand.
TCACGGTACTTAACACAACCTTATGTCTTTCAAGGACTTAGGCTGATTCTCGGACCATTAGCATATTAGGGCGTTTGTTTTCGCCGTAGTCCGCTTTCGCCGCCTTCACCCTTTGGGCGTAAGCCCTTGAGGCGGCGAAAGAAAGGCGAAGGCGAAAACTATTCGCCGGATCTGCAA
>QNBT01000285.1 GCA_003644205.1 Planctomycetota bacterium
AATGTGATATTCTATCAGAAAAGAGGCTCAGCGGCGCAAGCGAGCTAAGATATACAATGTTATATGGGAATCCCAGATTATTCAAGGGAAATAATTTATGAAATCAGGAATCACTGCCTTATTAGTGATCTGTGGGATTACCGTTGCTGCGTCCAGATGTGCGTTTGCATTTACAGATGCCGAGTTGATTGCCGCAGGCGATGGATTCGATTCCAGACGAGACACCATGCTTGCCAGTCAGGTTGCCAGACCCTACCCGCCGGGCAAGCCTGACTCTCCTAATGTTTGGGGCCTGCAGGATTATGCATTAGCTGCGTTATATCTCAACAAGGAACTGCCCAAGGCCAACAAGGCGGTTATTGAAGCCGTTGACCTGATGCTTGGCGATGCGACCCAGATGAACAGCAGCGGGCATTGGAAGGGCAATCTATTTTTTCGGATATATCGTTTTTTTGCTCACGACAGCAAATACTTCCCCGGCCGTTTAACTCCGGCAGCGGAAGCGAAGATATGTGATTTTTTCTGGGAGTGGGCCAGGTCCCGCTCGAAGATTTCCCACGCTGATATCAATACTTATCAGACATGGTCCTATTGGGGCAGTGAAAACCATGATGGCCAGCGCAATACGACTGCCTGGAGCGCAGCTTCGATCCTTAAAGACGTAGCTCCGTACAACACCTATACCTACGATGACGGTTCGACCGCGCAACAGCAATACGATGCATTGACGGCTTACGCAAAAGAATATCTGCGTCAGCGAGCGAAAAAAGGTTTGTGTATAGAAATCGGCACACCAACATATACCAAGTACACCTTGCAGGGCTGGTACAATTATTACGACTTTGCCGAAGATCAGCAGTTAAAGAAGATTGCCGGTATGACTCTTGACCTCTGGTGGGCCGACTGGGCGGAAAGCCAGATAAACAGTGTCTGGGGCGGAGGCAAAAGTCGTGTTTATGCAAAGGATTCTACCAATGGAGCAGACGGTACCGCAGCTATGAGCTGGTATTACCTGAACATCGGTTCACCAAAATCCAAGCACCCTGGGATTATGTGCATGGCGACCACGACGCATCGCCTGCCTTTGGTGGTGATGGATATTGCATTGGATATTTCCGGCAGGGGCGTTTATGAAAAGCGTTCGCGGCGACCGGGTTTAAAAAAACTACCGGTCCCTGCCAATACGCCTGCCGAGACGACTGTTTGCGATCCGGATTTTGGCGGCAATGCCCGTTACACTTATGTTCGGCCGGAATTTATACTTGGCACCTGCATGGTTCAAAAACGCAGCGATAAGGACTGGACGGGAATTAGTATGCAGAATCGCTGGCATGGTGCGATTTTTGCTAATCACAGAGACTCCAGAGTATTTCCGGCAGTTGAAGGTGTTCCCGTTTCGTATGGCAAAACTTATAACGCGCACTGGTCGGTGCAAAACAAAGGCACTTTGATTACTCAGAAGATCGCTCAGAAGCACAACGGTGACATGCGGGTTTATTTTTCGTCAAAGCATCTTAAGATAAGCGAATCACACGGCTGTGTTTTTGCCGATACCGGAGATGCGTATGTTGCAGTTCGACCGGCTTGGGGCAGTTATAAATGGGATGACAAAAATTGGATTCGTTTCAGCGATCCCTTTGCGCCGGCGATCATGGAAGTTGCCGTTGCCGCAGATTATAATAAAAAGCTGTCCAACTTTATCAAAGCGGTGCTGAGTAAAAAGCCTTCTGTCAGCAAGGGCATTTTAACCTATACCGGCGTGGGCGATTCCGGTACTTTTACTTTTGACACAAAGGGCAGTCAAACGCCAACGGTCAATGGCACAGATGTTGATTATGCTCCGAAATACACTTTCAAAAGCCCGTTCATGAACGAAGACTGGGCAAGCGGCGTTATTACGATCAAAAAAGACGGACGTGAAAAGGTGCTGGATTTTACAAATAAGCAAATCGTATCCGGGCAGGCTGCCTTTGAAAGGGCGGATAAGGCTCAATACAAGACTGTGTTTTCAGATTCATGTACAGGCGACTGGACGAAAAAGTGGTTCCTCGATGGTCAGGTAGGAACCGTTACGACCGGAACTGACGGGATGACTCTGACTGCTGGTCCGCAATTTAAAAACGATTCTCATCATATGGTTTTATGGACAAAGGATTCATTTAAGGGTGACCTGAAGATCGAGTATGAATACACCCGGCTCGATTCTGAAACCCGCTGTGTGAATATCCTCTACATACAGGCAACCGGCAGCGGTGAGGAACCCTATGCCGAAGATATCTCAAAGTGGAATGAGCTGCGCAAGGTGCCGTCCATGAAGACGTATTACAATCACATGAACACATACCACATTAGCTATGCCGCGTTTCCGAATGTCGGCGATTCCAGGAATTCTTACATCCGCGCACGCCGTTACATGCCTAACAGAACCGGGCTAAAAGGTACGAACCTTAAACCGGATTACTACCCTAAAGGGCTGTTTGCCACCGGAGTACCTCACAAAATTACAGTTATCAAAAAAGACCGCGATATCTTCATGCGGATCGAAAATCCCGAGCAGGTTTACTATTGCCGTATGACCAACACAAACCTGCCGATAGTCACACAAGGCCGCATCGGCCTGCGGCACATGTTCACTCGCTCGGCACGTTACAAAAACTTCCGTATCAGTACATCCGCCAACCAAGTTAATAATGAAAGAGAATAAAATCATGAAGTCAGCTATTGCCTCGCTGCGCATTGAAAGCAACTGAGCCAGGATATAAAATGTTATATGGGAAATGTAAGTTAATTGCAATTGACATTGGTGCCTATTGAAAATACGATCAGGTTATTGAATGGGTAATTTCACAGGGCTACCATTTTAGAATCAAGGGGATAAATATGGATAGACGTTCATTCATCAAGACAGGCTCTGTAGCTTCGGTTGCTATGGGCCTTACAGGCGGTATCGCTGAAGGCACTGAAGATAAACCAGGACCATCGAAGGCCAAAGGCGTGAAAAACGGCAGAATAAGACAATCGGTCTGCAGGTGGTGCTATAGGGGTATAAGTCTTGATGAGCTCGCTGCATTCTCAGCAAAGATCGGCATCAAAGGCATAGACCTTATCCCTCCGAAAGACTGGCCAATACTCAAAAAGCACGGGCTTGAATGTTCCATGACCCCGAGCCACGGCATCCGTAAAGGACTCAACCGCATCGAAAACCACGAAGAGTGCCTGGCAAAGATTCGCAAGAGCATAGACGACACCTCTGAAGCTGGTTTCCCGAACGTCATTTGTTTCAGCGGAAACCGTCAAGGCATGGATGACGACGAAGGCCTGAAGAACTGTGCCGTCGCATTAAAGCAGGTCGTCGGCTACGCAGAACAAAAGGACGTCACGCTGTGCATGGAACTGCTAAACTCCAAACGCAATCACAAAGACTACATGTGCGACAGGACCCATTGGGGCGTCGAACTTGCAAAACAGGTCGGCTCTGATAATTTCAAACTGCTCTATGACATCTACCACATGCAGGTTCAGGAAGGCGACGTGATCGCAACGATCAAAGAATCGTACCAGTACATCGGTCATTATCACACCGCAGGGGTTCCCGGCAGAAACGAGATCGGCAACACACAGGAACTATACTACCCTGCGATAATGAAAGCAATCTTGAAAACCGGATTCACCGGCTATGTCGGACAGGAGTTCATCCCGAAAAAAGACGAATTCGAATCGCTCGCTGAAGCTGTAAGTATCTGCGACGTATGATAATTATTGCAAAAATTTGGTATCGTCCCAAAGTTTGGGGATGAAATACTATCGGGGAAAAAGCGTTTATCGCGTTAGGGCTAACAGCAGGTAAGAAAACGGCTCCGAGAGGCTCCCGGAGCCGTTCTGCCGTATAG